>CAYFYS010000139.1:0-5959 GCA_964347365.1 uncultured Rhodospirillaceae bacterium
CGCGGGCCAACGTCGAGGGCGCGGTCGAGCTCGCCCGGAGAACGGACGCCGAGGCCGCCCGGCTGCGGATCGATGTCACCCGCCCGGGCGGCACGACCGAGGCCGCGCTCGGCGTCCTGATGGCCGAGACCGGACTCGGCCCGCTGATGCGCCGGGCGGTCGCGGCGGCCGCGGACCGTTCGCGCGCGCTCGCCGGGTAGGACGCCGCCCACGGGCCGGCCGGCACGGCGCGCGGGCGGCGAAGCCCTCGCTGCCTCGAATCATGCGTCGGCGCTTTCGAACACGCCGTTGCGCACCACGCCCGCGCACGGGTTGATCCCGAACCAGTAGCACAGCTCCGCCGGCCGGGCGATGTCCCAAAGCGCCAGGTCGGCGCGCTTGCCGACCTCGATCGTACCGCGGTCCGCCTCCATGCCCAGCGCGCGCGCAGCGACACGGGTCACCCCGGCCAGCGCTTCCTCGGGCGTAAGCCGGAAGATGGTACAGGCCATGTTGAGCATCAACAGCAGCGACGGCGTCGGCGAGGACCCCGGGTTGAAGTCGGTCGCGACCGCGATCTCGACGCCGGCTCCGCGCAGTGCCTCGATCGGCGGCATCGTGGTCTCGCGCAGCGTATAGAAGGCCCCCGGCAGGAGGACCGCGACGGTTCCGGCATCGGCCATGGCCGCAACGCCGTCCTCGGATGTGTATTCCAGATGGTCGGCCGACAGCGCGCCATGACGGGCGGCGAGCGCCGCCCCGCCCAGGTCGGAGAGCTGATCGGCGTGCAGCTTGACCCTGAGGCCGTGATCGCGCGCCGCCGCGAAGACGCGCGCGGTCTGTGCGGGGGTGAAGCCGATCGTCTCGCAGAACGCATCCAGCGCGTCGGCGAGCCCCGCCCTGGCGACCGCCGGCAGCATGTCGCCGATCACCAGATCGATATACGCATCCTGGCGCCCGGCATATTCCGGCGGCAGGGCATGGGCGCCGAGGAAGGTCGTGGCCACGCCGACCGGCAACGCCTCGCCGAGCCGGCGCGCCACGCGGAGCTGCTTGAGCTCGCTGGCCGTCTCCAGCCCGTAGCCGGACTTGATTTCGACGGTCGTCACCCCCTCGCTCATCAGATGCCGCAAGCGCGGCAAGGCAGCCTGAAACAGCGCGTCGTCGCTGGCCTGCCGCGTTGCCCGCATGGTCGAGACGATCCCGCCGCCGGCCTGAGCGATCTCCTCGTAGCGCGCCCCGTTGAGCCGCATTTCGAACTCGCCGGCGCGGTCGCCGCCGAACACCAGATGGGTATGGCAATCGATCAGCCCCGTGGTCAGCCAGCACCCCTCGGCGCGATGCACCGTGCGCGCGCAGGCCTCCGGCGCACCGGGCAGGGCGTCAGATCCGCCGATCCAGGCGATCCGGCCGTCCTTCACCGCAATCCCGGCATCGTTGCGCGCACCGTAGGGCGCACCGCCGGGCACCATGGTGGCGATGTTGGCGCCGACCCAAAGACTGTCCCAGATCTCGTTCGTCATCGTTCGATCCCCTCGATGGCGGCGAGCTTACCCTGAATCCGTCCGGCTTGGCAGACCGGAGCCCCGGCAACGGGCTCTGGCGGCCGCGCCACGCCGCGGCTAGGCTGCGGCCGCCACCCGAAAGGCTCGCAGAGGCAATCGATGAATGGTCGGGGCTCGGACGTTCGGCGGCGCGCGATGATGGACCCGACCTATGCGTTCACTGCCGGGACGGCACCGGTCCTGGTCAGCATTCCCCACGACGGCCGCCTGATCCCGCCACAGATCCGCAGCCGCATGACCGCACAGGCGCTGCGCATCCCCGATACCGACTGGCATGTTGACCGGCTGTACGATTTCGCCGCTGCGATGGGAGCCTCGGTTCTGGTGGCGCGCTATTCGCGCTATATCGTGGACCTCAACCGCGATCCGGCCGGCACGGCGCTCTACCCCGGTGCGGACAATACCGAGATCGTGCCGTCGACTACCTTCGACCGCGCACCGATCTACCGCGCCGGTGCGGAGCCGGACGATGCGGAAATCGCCGCACGGGTGCGGGACTACTGGCGACCCTACCACGACCGGCTCGATGCGGAGGCAACCGCGCTCAGGGATCGTCATGGGCGGGTCGTGGTCTTCGATGCTCATTCGATCCGGTCGGTCGTGCCGCGGTTCTTCGCCGGCGTGCTGCCGGACTTCAACTTCGGAACCGTATCGGGCGCCAGCGCCGATGGCGGGCTCGCAGCGCGCGCCTTCGCCGTTCTCGATGCGGCTGCGGGATATACTGCCGCCGATAACGGCCGGTTCACCGGCGGTTACATCACCCGGCATTACGGCGCGCCGGCCGATGGCGTGCACGCCATCCAGCTTGAACTGTCGCAGCGTACCTACATGGACGAGACCCATCCGTTCGACTACCGGCCCGATCGCGCCGATGCGGTGCGGCCCGTGTTACGCGACCTGCTGGCGACGATTCTCGCCTGGGTGCGGTGAGTCGGAGCCTGACATTCGCGCACTTGTCCACCCCCGAGGGCTGGCTGTCGCCCGGCCGGGTGGACATCGATGACCAGGGGACGATCGCCGCCGTTGCCGCCACGGACGCCGCCGGCGCACTGCCCGGTGCCGCACTTGCCGGCATGTCCAACCTGCACAGCCACGCCTTTCAACGGGCGATGGCCGGTCTGGCCGAACAGGCGGCGCCCGGCGAGGACAGCTTCTGGACCTGGCGCGAGGTAATGTATGACTTCCTCGGCCGCCTGGAGCCCGAGGATGTCGAGGTGATCGCCGCGCAGGCCTATGTGGAGATGCTCAAGGCCGGCTATACCGCGGTCGGCGAGTTCCACTACCTCCACCACGACCGCGACGGGACGCCCTATGGCGATGTTGCGGAAATGGCCGGGCGCGTCACCGCTGCGGCGCGACGCGCGGGGATCGCGATCACGCTGCTGCCGGCGCTCTACGATTCGGGCGGATTCGGCGGGGTGCCGCCGGCGGCGGGCCAGCGTCGGTTCCTCAACGACGCCGATCGGCTGTTGCGGATCGTCGAAGCCGCCGCGCAGCGCCACCGGATGGATGCGGAGGTTCGCGTCGGGCTCGCACCCCACAGCCTGCGCGCGGCTAGCCCCGGGGCGTTGACCGCCGCGATCGCGGGGCTCGATGCGCTCGATCCGTCCGCACCGATCCACATCCACGTCGCCGAACAAACCAGGGAGGTCGAAGATTGTCTGGCATGGTCGGGCAGGCGGCCCGTGGCGCACCTGCTGGACACCCACCCCGTCGGCCCGCGCTGGTGTCTGGTCCATGCCACCCATGTCGATCCGGCCGAGACGCGCGCGCTGGCGGCAAGCGGCGCGGTCGCCGGGCTGTGTCCGACCACCGAGGCCAATCTCGGCGACGGCATCTTCCCGCTTGAGGCCTTCCTTGCCGGCGGCGGCCGTTTCGGCATCGGCTCAGACAGCCATGTCTCGATCAGCCCGGTGGAGGAGCTGCGCTGGCTCGAATACGGCCAGCGTCTGATCACGCGCCGCCGGACGGTGAGCGCACAGCCGCGGGGCTCGAACGGTGCGCGGCTCTACCATGGTGCGGCATCGGCCGGTGCGCAGGCGCTGGGGCGCGCCGCGGGCGGCATCGCGCCGGGCAGGCGCGCCGATATCGTCGTCCTGGACCACGCGCACCCGCTGCTCGCCGGCAGGGCCGGCGACCGGTTGCTCGACGGCTACCTGTTCGCCGGCAACCAGAACCTGGTCCGTGACGTCATGGTGGGCGGCCGCTGGGTGGTGCGCGGTGGATGCCACGCGGACCAGGAGCCGATCGCTGAGGCCTATCGCCGAACCCTCTGCCGGCTCCTTGGCTGAGCCGCGGTCCGAAATCGGCAAGCCGGTGTGCCCGCACCGGGCGGGCGTGCTAGACTGGGTGCGATGATCCCGCGCTATTCCCGCCCCGAGATGGCGGCACTGTGGGAGCCGGGCGGCAAGTATCGCATCTGGCTCGAGATCGAAACGCACGCCTGCGACGCCCAGGCCGCGCTCGGTCTGATTCCGCGGCAGGCCGCCCGGGCGGTGCGCGAACGCGGCGCCTTCGCGGTAGAGCGGATCGCGGAGATCGAGCGCGAAACCCGCCACGACGTGATCGCGTTCCTGACCAATCTGGCCGAGCATGTCGGGCCACAGGCGCGGTTCGTCCACCAGGGGATGACGTCCTCGGACGTCCTTGACACCTGCCTGGCGGTCCAGCTTTCGCGCGCTGCCGACCTGCTGATCGGCGGCATCGATGCGGTGATGGCCGCGCTCGACCGCCGGGCGCACGAGCACAAGCTGACGCCGTGCATCGGCCGCAGCCACGGCATCCACGCCGAGCCGACGACGTTCGGGCTCAAGCTCGCCGGCCACCATGCCGAGTTCGCCAGAAACCGCGCCCGGCTGCTTGCCGCCCGCCGGGAAGTTGCGACGTGCGCGATCTCGGGCGCGGTCGGGACCTTCGCCAACATCGACCCCCGGGTGGAGGCCCATGTCGCCCGGCGCATGGGGCTTGCGGTGGAGCCGGTCTCGACCCAGGTGATCCCGCGCGACCGGCATGGGATGTATTTCGCCACTCTCGGGGTGGTCGCTGGCGCGGTCGAACGGCTGGCGGTGGAAATCCGGCATCTGCAGCGTAGCGAGGTCCGCGAGGTCGAGGAATATTTCGCGCCGGGCCAGAAGGGCTCCTCGGCGATGCCGCACAAGCGCAACCCGGTGTTGAGCGAGAATCTCACCGGGCTCGCCCGGCTGGTGCGTTCACATGTCGCACCGGCGCTCGAGAACATCGTCCTGTGGCACGAACGCGACATCTCCCACTCTTCCGTCGAGCGGGTGCTCGCACCCGATGCGACGATCGCGCTCGATTTCGCGCTGGCCCGTCTCGCCGGGGTGGTCGAGAGGCTGGTGGTCCATCCCGAACGGATGGCCCGGAATCTGGACGCCCTGGGCGGGCTGATCCATTCCCAGCGCGTGTTGCTGGCGCTCGTCGATGCCGGCCTGTCGCGCGAGGCGGCCTACGAGACGGTCCAGCGCCACGCCCTGGGCGTCTGGGATAACGGCGCGGATTTCCGCACCTCGCTCGGTGCCGACCCGGTGGTCGCCGCCAGGCTGGACGAGGCCGCGCTCGATGCCCTGTTCGACCTCGACTATCACCTGGCCCAGGTCGAGACGATTTTCGCGCGCGTCTTCGGCGCGGCCGGTTAGCGCGCGATCGGCACGCTTTGCGCGCCCGGGCATCAATCCTCCTCGGCGACCTGCGCGTCGGCGACGGCGATCAGCCGCTCCATCTGGTGGCGGATGTCCTTTTCTGAGACGCCCTTGCCGTCAAGGTCGTCCCGGACCTTGCGGAAGACATCCTCCTCGCCGGGTTCGTCGAAGTCGGCGATCACGACTTCTTTCGCATAGGCCTCGGCGGCATCGCCGGACAGGCCGAGCTTGTCCGCCGCCCACAGCCCGAGCAGCTTGTTGCGCCGGGCGGTGACCTTGAACCGGGTCTCCTGGTCGTGCTTGTACTTGGCCTCGAAGCCCTTTTCGCGATTATCGAAGGTCGTCATGCGCGTCTGCCTCCCGTGGTCTGCCGATCCAATCCGACATGTCGGGGCCACCCCGCCAAATACAACCGCGGCGGCCGGGCTGCAACGCCAGATCGGCCCGGTGCGATAGAATGTGTACCCTGATCGTGTTGCGCCGACCGGGCCATCCTTGGCCGGTCCTCTTGGCAGCCAACCGCGACGAGATGACGGACCGGCCGTGGCGCCCGCCGGGGCGGCACTGGCCCGACCGGCCGGAAATCGTCGCCGGGATGGACGAACTTGCCGGCGGCACCTGGTTGGGGCTCAACGATTTCGGCGTGGCGGCCGGCATCCTCAACCGACGCGAATCGCTTGGGCCGGACCCGATGCTGCGCAGCCGCGGCGACCTGGTGCTCGAAGAAGGCGAGATCGCCGACGCCTCCGGCCGCCG
>CAYFYS010000140.1:0-5912 GCA_964347365.1 uncultured Rhodospirillaceae bacterium
GCCCCGCTTCCACAGAACGCAGGCGATCTCGGCCTCCCAGTCGATCCGCTCCATGCCGCGCGGGATGGCGATGTCGTCCTGAGCGCCAGCCAGGACGCTCGGCGCTTTGAGAAACAGGTAGGGCCGGGACGTCGACCTGTCGCCGGTGAACTGCCGTGCGCCGGCGGGCGTGTTCCCGGCGCGGCTCATTTCATCGACATGCTCCTGGAAATTCTGCGCGGCGTTGAAAATCTTGCCCGGCCGGGTGACCGGCGGTCGCGCCCGCAGATCGGCGGTCCTGGCCACGGCCTCGGCAAACCGGTCACTGTCGATCCCCTCCTGCTCCAGGAAGGCGACGATCTCCTGCAGCACCGGGAAATTGTGGTCCCAACCTTCAAGCAGGTCGTCGATGCTGCCGGTCGCGGTCAACGGCCCCGCCTTGCCGCGCGGGCTGTCGCGGTAGGCGCGATAGACGCCCGCGATCGAGACCGCGCGCTCGCCCAGGACGATCGCGGCGAACGGCCCGCCGGGCCCCCCGTCCAGGGTTGCAAGTGCGAATTCCGTCCCGTTCATCCCATCCTCCCGATCGCGCGCGTGTTTGGGCTGGCGCGGTCCTGCCACATCGTCCGGCGCGGGTAAAGGGGCCCGGACGCGCACGCCATGGAAAAGGGGGGCTTGCTGGACTCGTCGGTGCCGCGCGGGCTAGATGGCATCGACGACAGACATTCGCCGGAGTGCGCGCCGGCACCGAGGGGAGGGGGCGTTGGCCGAGTTCGAGACGCTGCACGAGATCGCCGCGGCAGCGCGCGGCAACGTCTCCGACGGCGTGTGGGATTATCTGACCGGCGGGACGGAAACGGAGACGACACTGCTGCGCAACCGCCAGGCGCTGGACAGTATCGCCTTCCGTCCCCGCGTACTGAACGACGTGCGCCGGATCGACTGCAGCGGACGGACGGCTGGCCGTGACACTCGCCTGCCGGTGGCGCTGGCCCCCATGGGATCGCTGGAGACCCTGCACCCCGGCGGTTCGATGGAGGTCGCCAAGGCCGCCGAGACCTTCGGGGTGGTCAGCTATCTGAGCTCGGTCACCCAGCCCGGGCTGGAAGAGGTCGCCGCGCAGACCGCCCATCCCAAGATCTACCAGCTTTACGTCCGGGGCGACCGCTCCTGGGTGGCGGCGTTTGTACGCCGGGCGGTCGATCACGGTTACGTCTCGTTCTGCCTGACCGTCGATGTCGCGCTCTATAGCCGGCGCGAGCGCGATCTCATCAAGCGCTATCTCCCGACCGCCCGGCGCAGCGCCGCTGCGGGCTGGGAGTACCAGGCGGGGCTGAGCTGGGATCACGTCAAGTGGTTCAAGGACAGTTTCGACATTCCCCTTCAGCTCAAGGGGATCGCCACGGTAGAGGATGCCGAAAAAGCGGTCGAGCATGGGGTCGAGACGGTCTATGTGTCCAACCACGGCGGTCGCCAGCTCGACCATGGAAGGGCCAGCATCGAGGTGCTGCCCGACATCGTGGCCGCGGTCGGCGGACGCTGCGAGATCGTCGTCGATGGCGGCTTCATGCGCGGCACTGACATCCTCAAGGCCCTTGCGCGCGGCGCCGATGCGATTGCGATCGGCAAAATCCAGGGGTTGGGCCTGGCCGCCGCCGGGGCCGCCGGCATCGTGCGCGTGCTCGAATTGCTGCAGGACGAGATGCGGATTGCGATGGGGCTGATGGGCATCACCTCCCTGTCCGAGCTCGACGAGAGCTTCCTCCATGAGGCGGCGCCGGTGCGCGCGCCCTCGGCGCTCAGCGCCTTGCCGTTCCTTTCCTTCAGGACCCCGGAGTACTGACCGATGAACATGCTCGACAAGCTCGACCGCCCCGCGCTCGGCGGCAACCGCCAGATGGAATGGGTCAGCGACGTCGCCGCCGAGATGATGCGCCGGCTCGGCATCCGGTACGTCTCGCTCAACCCGGGCGCGAGCTATCGCGGCTTTCACGATTCGATCGTGAACTATCTCGGCAACCAGGATCCGCAGATGCTGCTCTGCCTGCACGAGGACCATGCGATCTCCATCGCCCACGGCTACGCCAAGGTGGCCGACGAACCCATGGGCGCGATCGTCCATTCCAATGTCGGGCTGATGCACGGGCTGATGGGCATGTTCAACGCCTGGTGCGACCGTGCGCCCGTCTTCGTGATGGGCGCGACCGGCCCGGTGGACGCGCCGTTGCGCCGGCCGTGGATCGACTGGATCCACACCGCCAAGGACCAGGGCATGATGCTGCGCAACTTCGTCAAATGGGACGACGAGCCGCGTTCAGCCGAGGCGATCGTCGAGACCATGCTGCGCGCCGGCATGATGGTCAGGACCCCGCCGCGCGGCCCGGTTTATATCTGCCTCGATGCTGGGCTGCAGGAGACCAGGCTGTCATCGGAGGTTGCGATCCCCGATGTCTCCCGCTTCGCGGTGCCGCAGGTCCCGCACGCCTCCGCCGGGGCGGTCGCTGCGGCTGCCGAGGCGATGGTTTCCGCCGCCCGCCCCGTGGTGATGATGGGCCGTACCTCGCGCAACGCGCAGGACTGGGACCGCCGGGTGCGCTTGGCCGAGATGCTGGGTGCCCGCGTGATCACCGATCTGAAAAACGCGGCCGCCTTTCCGACCGGCCACCCGCTCCATGCCGGACCGCCGTCCAACTGGGTGCGTGGAACGGGCGAAGACATCGTGCGCGAGGCCGATGCGCTGCTCGTGCTCGACTGGATCGATCTTGCCGGCACCTTCAAGGCGCTCGGCGTGGGCTTCGGCATCCGAGGCACGGTGATCGACGTGACGCTCGATTCCTACCTCCACAACGGCTGGTCGATGGACCATTTCGGGCTCGCGGCGGCCGATCAGCGGATCCTGGCGGACCCCGATGCCTTCATCGGCCAGCTCCTTGCCGAAATCGAGGCGCGGCTGGGCGGGACTCCCAGGTTCACCGGGCAAGCGCCGGTCCCTCTGGCCGCGCCCGAGGCCAAGGATGCCGATGCGCCGATCGCGCCGCGCGACATCGCCGCGGCCCTCAACGCCGTCAAGCACGGCCGGCAGATCACCCTTACCAGGGTGCCGCTCGGCTGGGCCGGCGATTCCTATCATTTCGAGGGGCCGCTCGATTACCTCGGCAATGACGGCGGCGGCGGGCTGGGCTCCGGAGCGGGCAACGCCGTGGGGGCGGCGCTGGCGCTGATGCGCTCTGGCCGGGTGCCGATCGCCATCCTCGGCGATGGCGACTTCATGCAGGGCGGCTCAGCGCTGTGGACCGCCGCCCACTACAAGATCCCGGTCCTCTTCGTGATCTCCAACAATCGCTCGAACTTCAACGACGAGGTCCACCAGGAGGCGATGGCAAGGGAGCGCGACCGACCAGTTGAGAACCGCTGGATCGGCCAGCGGATCGATGAGCCGGCGCTCGACCTGGCCGGCTTCGCCCGTTCCCAGGGTGTTGCTGCCAGCGGTCCGGTCCAGACCGTGGGCGGGCTCGCGCCCGCTCTCGAAGCCGCAATCGAGGCGGTCGAGGCGGGCGCACCGTTCCTGCTCGATGTGGTGGTCCAGCCGGGCTACAGCGCGCCGATGGTCACCCGCGCGAGCGGCGAGGCCTCCACCGGCACCGCGCGCTGAGACAGGACCGATGCGGGCGGGACTTCGGCGTTCCGCCCGCGGCCTGGGTGTCTAGAGGCGGAACGCGTCGTCCAGGAAGGGCAGCGCGCCGAGTTCGTGGGCGGCGGTGACGGCGGGTGCCGGGACGAGATAGCCCGGATCGAGCTGCTCCAAGGCGGTCACGCCGATCAGACCCATGGCGTTGATCATCTCGGCCTCTAGGATCTCGAGCGCGCGAACCAGGGCCTGCGCACCGCCGGCCGCCAGCGCCCAGGCCTGGAGCCGCCCGATGGCGACCGCGCTCGCGCCCATCGCCAGGGCCTTGAGAATGTCCGTCCCGCGCATGAAGCCCGAATCGACGAGAATCGGGACGCGGCCCTCAACGGCCGCAACCACCTCGCGCAGGATGTCGATGGCCCCCAGGCCGTGGTCGCGCTGGCGGCCGCCGTGATTGGAGACATAGATCACGTCTACCCCGTGTTCGACGGCAAGCAAGGCGTCCTCTGCCGTCTGGACACCCTTGAGGATGAAGGGCAACCCGCCATGCTCCTTCATCATCGCCATCGTGTCCCAGGTGATTCGGGTCTGCCATTCCCGACCGGTCTGGTCGCGCACCGAGGGCGGCAGCCAGCGGGCGAGGAGCTGGCGTTCGCGTCTTCCGTAGTAGGCCGAGTCCACGGTGAGGGCAAGCGCGGCGTAGCCGGCCTGCTTCGCGCGGTCGATCAATTCGCGGATCCATTGTTCGTCGCCGCGGACGTAGATTTGGAAAACCTTCGGGGCATCGCTTGCCGCCGCGATATCCTCGAGGCTGGGTTGGGTGACGGTGCTGACCATGCTGATGCTGCCGAACGCTGCGGCGGCCTGGGCGACGGCGATGCCGCCGTCCTCGGTGATCGATTGGAGAGAGCCTATCGGAGCGAGCAGAACCGGAATCCGGAGACGGTGACCCAGGAACGATGCCGAGGGATCGATCGTGGAGACATCGCGCAGTACCCGTGGCCGGAACGCGATGCGGTCCAGCCCGTGACGATTGCGGCGCATGGTCGTCTCGGTCTCCGCCGCGCCGGTGATGTAGTTCCACACCGGCTGACTGGCGCGGCTCCGCGCGGCGCGGACGATCTCGTGGGCGGTCAGAAACTCCTCGGCCATCGCAATTCCTCCCGATAGACTGCCGCGCGCGCCCCGGCCGGCGTGTTGGTTGACACTGGCGCGCGTCGCGCGGGACTATGATCCCATCTTGAGCCCCGGGGCGCGAGACAGGTCGGGCACGTTGCGCCCGGCAACGGATACGGGTGGAAACGAATGGGAGATATCCTGGAGATCTCCGGGGTCTCGAAGACCTATGACCCGGACGGGGAGAACCCGGTCAAGGCGCTGGACGGCGTAACGCTGAATGTCGCCGAGGGCGCGTTCGTCTCGGTGATCGGGCCCAGCGGCTGCGGCAAGTCGACTCTGTTCAACATCGTCGGCGGTCTGGTGGACGGCCATGAGGGTTCGGTCCTCATCGACGGCCATCCGATCGACGGTGCGCACCGCGACGTGGGCGTGGTCTTCCAGGAGGAATCGACCTTCCCATGGCGGACGACGCTCGACAACGTCGCCTTCCCGCTGGAGGTCCAGGGCATGGCGAAGCCGGAGCGCGAGGCGCGTGCCCGCAAGTTCGTCCGGCTGGTCGGGTTGGAGGGCTTCGAGAACCACTACCCGGCGCAGCTTTCAGGTGGGATGAAGCAGCGCACCGCGGTGGCGCGCACCTTGGCCTATGAGCCGCGGATCATGCTGCTGGACGAACCGTTCGGCGCGCTCGACGAACAGACCCGAATGCTCCTGGGCGACAAGATGCTGGAGATATGGGCGGCGCTCAATCAGACCATGCTGCTGATCACCCACAACATAACCGAGGCGGTCCAGCTCGCAGACCGCGTAGTCGTGATGTCGTTCAGGCCGGGCCGCATCAAGGATCAGATCACCGTGGATCTGCCGCGGCCGCGTTCGTCCGAGGTGATCTCCACCCCGGAGTTCGGCCATTATGTTGGCCATCTCTGGTCGCTGCTGCGCGAGGAGGCTTCGCGCGGCATGATCGAGGCCGAGGCGGCGCTCGCTGCCGGCTGAGCGAAGCATCGACCGCGGCCGGAATCGTGCGTACCATCGAACAGAAAGCCACAGGGCGAACGTATTTGGAGGCAAGGATGTCAAAGGCATTGAAATCGCTGTTGGCGGCCGGCGCGATCTGCGGGCTCACGGCCGGCTAGGCCAAGGCGGCCGACAAGGTGCGCATCATCAACAGCACCAAGGTCCGCATCGA
>CAYFYS010000141.1:0-5859 GCA_964347365.1 uncultured Rhodospirillaceae bacterium
CACCGTCCCGAAAGCGCCGGGCCGGCCGGCCGGCCGTCTTGACCGCGCCCGAACGCGCTGGCACCTTGAGAGTGACATCCGCCCAGGGCGCAGTCCGGCCATGCCCAACGTTTCGATGCTCGATCTCGACGACCTGAAGAAGACCAGCCTGAAACCTCTGGTTGCCAAGGCGTTGCGGCATAAGGCGCCGGATCCGGCGTTTCACGCGGTGATGGGCCACAACCCGGAGCTCGCGCGCTCGATGTATCTGGCCTGGGGGACGGTGTTCAACACCGGGCGGATCGACCACAAGCTGAAGGAGGTCATCCGCGTGCAGCTTTCGCGCATGGCCGATTGCAACTATTGAGGGAATGTCCGGTCTGCTTCGGCGAAGCAGCAGGGCCTTACCGAAGATCTGATCGACGAGGGCATCGACAACCACGCCTGTTCCGAGCGTTTCACGCCGGCTGAGAAGATCGCCCTTCGCTACAGCGAGATCATGGCGACAGAGCCCTGGAAGATCGATGCGGCGTTTTACCTGAAACTCGCTGAGCATTACACGATCGAGGAGATCGTCGAGCTCGGCGCCTTCGTCGGCTTCAACATCGGCTTCCATACCTTCTTCGGAACGCTCGACTTTTTCCCGATGTACGCTCCGGACGGCCGGCTGGTCGATCAGGCGGAATCACGACGGATCTATGGCGACAGCCCGGTCTCGCACCGCAAGGGGGCGGCCGCGCGCGCCGGCCTCGCCGCCGTCGCGGAGTAGGGGCGATGGGCCGTGCGGTGATCGCGCCGATGCCCCGGGAGTCGATCGCAGACCCGGCACTCCAGACCCTGATGGCGCGCTGCGCGGAAGCCGGCGTGCCCGACGAGCGGTTCATCGGCCTGCTCGCCCACGTGCCGGGCTATGCCGAGGCGCTGCACGATGCGCTGGAGCGTTCGCACGCCGGTGGCAGCGTCGACCACCGGCTGAAGGAGATCATCCGCATCCAACTGGCCCGGCTGGCGAAGGATCCCTACTTCGCCGCCCTGCGCTCCCGGCGCGCCCGGGAGGCCGGGCTTACCGAGGACATGATCGAGGCCGGCTGCGGCGATTTCGAGTTCAATCCGCAGTTCTCGGCGGCGGAGAAATGGGCGCTGCGTTACGCTTGGCTGATGTTCCGTGCGCCCAAGCGGGTCGACAAGGCGTTCTACGAGGAAGGCAAGACCCACTACAGCGAGGCCGAGATCATCGAGATCGGCGCCTTCATCGCCTTCCATTACGGCATGCAGGTCTTCCTGGGCACCATCGCCCTGCCGCCCGAACACGGTGGTTGAGCCGCGGATCGAGGATCCGCGGCTGCTGCGCGGCCGGGCCCGTTTCATCGACGACATCCATCTGCCGGGCATGCTGCATGCGGGTTTCGTGCGCAGCACCAGCGCCCATGCCGTGATCGCCGGCATCGACACGCGCCGCGCGCGCGAAAGCCCTGGTGTCCGCGCGGTATTGACGATCGATGACGTGCGCGCCCATCTCGCGGCCGACCGGCTGGCGGGCGGGCGGCCGAGCCCGACCTACCGACAAAGGCGCGACCGCCCGGTGCTCGCCGCTGGTGAGGTCGTCCATGTCGGCGAGCCCATGGCGATGGTGATCGCCGACAGCCGCTACCACGCCGAGGACGCGATCGGGCTCGTCGGGGTCGATTACGAGCCGCTGCCGGCGGTCGCGGACTGCCGCACGGCGCTGAGCGCGGACGCACCGAGGGTCCATCGCGGCGCGGCACACAACCTGTTGGCCGAAATCGAGACATCCTTCGGTGACATCGAAGGCGCGTTCGCCGACGCACCCCACATCGTCGCGGGATCGTTCTCGATCCATCGCGGCGGCGGACACGCGATCGAAGGGCGGGGGGCGGTGGCACGCATCGACCCGTTCGAGGACCGGGTGAGCCTGTGGAGTTCGACCCAGACCCCACACGCCGGGCGCAAAATCCTGGCGGGTATGCTGGGTTGGCCGGAAAGTGCGGTGCGGGTGGCCACCCCGGCGGTGGGCGGCGGATTCGGTCCCAAGCTGGTCACCTATCCCGAAGAGATCGCGGTCGCGCTCGCGGCCGTGATCACGGGGGCGCCGGTCAAGTGGATCGAGGATCGGCGCGAGCATTTCCTCGGCGCCACCCAGGAGCGCGACCAGCATTGGGAGGTCGAGGCGGCCTTCGACGCCGATGGCCGGATCCGCGGCATTCGTGGCACGCTCACCCACGACCACGGCGCCTACACTGCACGCGGGGTGAACCTGCCCTACGAGTCCGCGCTCACGCTCACCCTGCCCTACGACGTGCCGGCCTATGCGATGCGCGCCCGGGCGGTGCTCACCAACAAGGTGCCGGCCACGCCGGTTCGCGGCGCAGGCCATCCCCAGGCGGTGTTCGTGATGGAGCGCCTGCTCGACCGGACCGCCCGGAGGCTCGGGCTCGGTCGCGACGAAATCCGGCGGCGCAACCTCATCGGGCCGGAACGGATGCCGTGCACGCGCCCGCTCAGAAACCGCGCGGGCAAGCCGGTCGTTCTGGACAGTGGCGACTACCCGGCCTGCCAGGCCGCAGCGCTCCAGGCCGCGGACTGGCAAGGCTTCCCGGCGCGCCGCACCGCCAACGGTAACCGGCTGCGCGGCATCGGTTTGGCCAACTTCGTCAAGGGCACCGGACGCGGCCCGTTCGAAACCGCGCGCGTGGCGATCGACGCCTCGGGCCGTATCGAGGTCGCGACCGGGGCCGCGGAGATGGGACAGGGGATCGAAACCGTGCTGGCCGGGCTGGTCGCCACCGAACTCGGCGCCAGGCCGGCCGACATCGCGGTCCTCAGCGGCGATACGGCGGCGATCGCGCTCGGCATCGGCGGGTTCAACAGCCGCCAGGCGGTGACCGCCGGCAGCTCGGCCTTCCAGGCCGCGCGGCGCGTGCGCGACAAGGCGTTGGCGATCGCAGCGCACGCCCTGGAGGCGGCGCCCCAGGACCTGGAGATCGCCGACGGAGCGGTGCGGGTGCGCGGTGCTGCGGACATCTCGATCCCTCTCGGCCGTCTTGCGGAAACCGCCGCGGGCACGCCCGGCCTGTCGTTGCCGGCCGGGATCACGCCCGGGCTCGCCGCCAGCGAGGCCGTGGTGCTCGACGACATGCCGTTCGCCAACGGGACCGCCGTGGCCGAGGTGGAGGTCGACCCTGAAACCGGCAGGGTGGCGCTGCGCAACCTCATCCTGGCCCACGATTGCGGGCGCATCCTCAACCCCTCCATCGTCGCAGGTCAGATCCTGGGCGGTGCGGCGCACGCGGTGGGCAATGCGCTCTTCGAGCGGATGGCGTTTGACGATCAGGCCCAGCCGCTGACCACGACCCTGGCCGACTACCTGCTGGTCTCCGCTCCGGAAGTGCCGCGCATTGCCGCCATCCACCGGGAATCGCCCAGCCCGCTCAACCCCATCGGGGTGAAGGGCGTGGGCGAATGCGGCGTCGTGCCGACGGCGGCGGCCATCGTTGCCGCGCTCGATGACGCACTTTCGACCTACGGGGTGGACGTGTCCTTCGCTCCGGTTTCGCCGGCCGACATCGTGGCTATGCTGTCCGAATGAGCATCCGCTTCGCCGAGATCGGGGACCGGTTGCGCGCCTTCAGGCTGGGCTCGGGGCTGAGCGCGGACGAGACGGCGGCGCGGATCGGCATTTCACGCACCGCGCTCTACCGCTTCGAGAAGGGCGAGGTGGCCAAGATCGAGGCGCTGGAGCGACTCGCCGATTTGCTCGAGGTCTCCGTGCCGACGCTTCTCGGCGTGGGTGTCGAATATGTCGGCTCGGCCGTCAGCTATTTCGAGCGGCTGCGTCAGATCGAGGAAACATCCGAGCATATCGTGGTGCTGGCCGGGCCGATCTCCTTTCTGCTGGCTTCGGAGGCCTTCCTCGACACCCTGGAGGCGGTGCTTTCGGAGAGCATACCCGAGGGGGCGGAAGACCGGGCCGGTGCCGTGGCCATGGTGGGCGAGCTGATGGAGATCCTGCGCTGGCGCAAGCGGGCCTACCGCACGCGCAGGCCTGGCATGCTCAACCTGATCTCCGAGGCCGAGATGGGCCGCTTCCTGCGCAACGGCCTGGTGGGCCGGTTCGACCTGCCCGGCGCGGTGGTTCGGGAACGCCTGGCGATCGCCCGGGCGGAGGCTTGTCACCTCGTCTCGCTGATGGAAACGCAGCCGATCGGCATCCAGATCGGACTGGTGCCGAGCACCCTGCCACCGACCAGCTTCCAGATCTTCCGCCAGCCGCACCGGCGGGTGCTCGCGCTCAGCCCCTTCCGGCTGGGCGAACAGCCCAACATCCACGCCGGGGTGGCGATGATCACCTCGGCACCCGAAGCGCTCGCGCTCCACGACAGGACCGTGCAGGACCTCTGGCGCCGGGCGCGCAAGGGCGCGGACGCGGCCGCAGCGATGCGCGCCCTGATCGCGCGCCACGGGAACAGCCCATGAACGCGGCCGGCTATTCCAGGACGCAGACGCTTGCCGTGCTCGCCGGAGCCGGGGTGATGCTGACGCTCAGCATGGGGATGCGCCAGAGCTTCGGGCTGTTCATCACCCCGGTCACCCAGGATGTCGGCATCACGGTCGCCGACTTCACGCTGGCGATCGCGATCCAGAACCTGGTCTGGGGCGTGAGCCAGCCGCTCATCGGCGGCATCGCCGACCGGTTCGGCTGCCGGCTGGTAACGCTGCTCGGCACCCTGCTCTACGCCGCGGGACTGGCAGCCACGATCTACGCCACGGAGCCGATCGTGCTGGTGATCGGGCTCGGCTTCATGATCGGCATCGCGCTGTCGTGTACCGCGCTGAATATCGGGCTGGCTGCGACCGCGCGGGCGGTCTCCCCGCTCAAGCAGTCGATGATCCTGGGCGCAGTCGCTGCCGTGGGCTCGATCGGGACCTTTATCGCCGCACCTCTGGCCCAGGGGCTGATCAACGGCGCCGGCTGGCAGGTCGCGATGATCGGCTTCATAGGGCTGTGCGCGGTGATGCTGCCGGCGGCGTTCTTCGCCGGCGCGGGCGACGGCGCGAATCGGGAAGCCTTCGACATGGAAGCGGCCGGCGGGGCGCCGATGTCGTTCAGGGCGGTGCTCGCCGAGGCGGCCGGCCATCGGGGTTATGTCGTCATGGCGATGGCGTTCTTCGTCTGCGGGCTTCAGCTCATCTTCGTTGCGACCCATCTGCCCGCGTATCTCGCGATCTGCGGCCAGCCGCCCGAGCTCGGCGCAACCGCGCTCGGGGTCATCGGCGGGTTCAACGCCATCGGCTGCTACATCCTGGGCTGGCTGGGCGATCGCCTCCCCAAGCACGTCCTGCTCGGGACCGTCTACATCCTGCGGTCCCTGACGATCGTGGTCTATTTCATGATCCCGCCCTCGACCGTGACCACTTTGATCTTCGCTGCGGTCATGGGCATCCTGTGGCTCGGCGTTGCGCCGCTGGTCAACGGGCTGGTGGTAAGGATTTTCGGCCTCGGCTTCGTGGCCACGCTCGCCGGGATCGCGTTTCTCAGCCACCAGATCGGATCGTTCCTCGGCGCCTGGGGCGCCGGTCTGATCGTGGACGCGACCGGTTCCTACGACCTCGCCTGGCAGATCGGCGTGGCCATCGGCATCACTGCCGGCATCGCCCAGATCTTCATGGACGACCGCCCCACCGCCCGCGTCGCCGCCGCCGCGGCGTAGGCGCGCAACCCGGCGTTCGGATCTCGCTGCGACCGCGCCCGGCCCGTGCGAAGTGTCAACCGTCGCGCGCGGCGTCCATGACCGGCTTCTGCTGGCCGCCGTCGATCTCGATCATCGTGCCGTTGACGAAATGGGCCAGCGGGGAGGCGAG
>CAYFYS010000142.1:0-5799 GCA_964347365.1 uncultured Rhodospirillaceae bacterium
TCTGCGGCTCGCCCGTTGGAGTCGCTTCTCCGATTTCAGCTTCTTGTCCGAGGCGTTCGCCGGATTGGCCGCGGAGGTGAGCGTACCGGGCGTCGCCGCCATCGAAGCGAACATCTCCTGCCCTAACCTGGAGCAGGACGGCAAGGCGTTCGCCATGGAAATCGCCGCGACCGAGCGCGCGGTGGCCGCCATGCGCGCGGCCACGGGCCTGCCCTTGTGGGTCAAGCTCAGCCCGAACACCGCCGCAGTCGCCGACATCGGCAAGGCGGCCGAGGGCGCCGGGGCCGACGCGCTGGTGGTGGCCAACACCTTCCTTGCGATGGCCGTAGACGTCGAGGCGCGGCGGCCGCGGCTGGGCAGCGTGACCGGCGGGCTGTCCGGCCCGGCCATTCGCCCGGTCATCGTGCGCATGGTCTATCAGTGCTTCCGTACGGTCGATATTCCGATCATCGGCTGCGGCGGTATCGCGACCGCCGAGGACGCCCTGGAATACATCCTCGCCGGCGCCAGCGCGGTTCAAGTGGGCACGGCAACGTTCTTGCACCCGACGGCGATGATCTCGGTGCTGGAGGGGATCGAACGGTACTGCACCCGGCACGAGGTCGGCTGCATCGCCGAGCTGATCGGCGGGCTGCGGATCGAGGAAACCGACGAGACCGACCTGGAGTGGGTGGACCCGAGCGGATGATCCGCGCGATCGCCGAGACGATGTTCCGGGATCTGCGCACCGCGACCGGCGGCCGGCTGGGGGTGACGCGGGAGAGCTACGGCAGCGGCGAGGACAAGGCGATCGCCCTGGTGGGCGAGACCGCCCGCCGCCACGGGCTCGAGATCGCAACCGACGATGCGGGCAACCTGGTGATCTCGCTTCCGGGCCGGGCCGCGGACAGGCCCTATATCTGCTGCGGCTCACATCTTGACTCGGTGCCCGAGGGCGGCAACTACGATGGCGCAGCGGGCGTTGTCGCCGGCCTGGCGGCCATGATCCGGATGCAGACCGAAGGCGTCCGGCCGGCGTGCAACGTCAAGACCGTCGCGCTCAGAGGTGAGGAAAGCGCCTGGTACGGCAAGGCCTATGCCGGATCGAGCGCGCTGTTCGGCAAGCTCGCCCCCGAGGACCTCGCCGCGCGGCACCGCGATCACGCCGGCACGCTGGGTCAGGCGATGGCCCGCGCCGGCGCGCGGATGGACCTGATCGAGGCCGGGACACCGCTCGTCGATCCGGGCGATATCGCCGGCTACGTCGAGCTTCACATCGAACAGGGGCCGGTCCTGGTGGCCGTCGACGCGCCGATTGCGGTGGTCACCGGCATCCGCGGCAACATCCGCCACCGACGGATCGACTGCACCGGCGAGGCGGGCCATTCCGGCGCCGTGCCGCGCGCGCAAAGACGCGATGCGGTCTTCGCAACCGCCCGGCTGATCACCGCCCTGGACGATCACTGGTGTTCCCGCCTGCGGGCCGGCGAGGATCTGGTGGTCACCACCGGCATCATCGAGACCGATGCGCAGGCCCATTCGATGTCGCGCATCCCGGGCGAGGTTCGCTTCAGCTTCGAGGCGCGGAGCCAGAGCGAACAGACCCTGGAGTCCTTCCATGCGCTGCTGCGCGAGGAATGCGCGCGGATCGGCGCGGAGCGCGGGGTGGGGTTCGCCTTCGACCGGCGGATCGATTCCGCACCGGCCCGGATGCACCCGGCCTGGATCGCGCAGCTGGTGCGCCATTCGGACGCCCTGGGCCTACCTGTGCAGACGATGGCCAGCGGCGCCGGACACGATGCGGTGCTGTTCGCCGCGGCCGGGATCCCGACGGCGATGATCTTCGTGCGCAACCGGAACGGCTCGCACAACCCGCGCGAGGCGATGGACATCGAAGATTTTCTAAACGGGTGCGAACTGCTGTATCGCGCGCTGATCGACCCGGTACGATGACCCAGCGGCTGAGCCTCGTGCGCCCCGACGACTGGCACCTGCATCTGCGCGACGGCGCGATGCTGCGGGCGGTCCTGCCCTATTCCGCCGCCGTCTATGGCAGGGCGATCGTGATGCCCAATCTCGACCCCCCGGTGCGCACGCCGGCACAGGCCCGCGCCTATCTGGGGCGGATTCGCGCAGCACTTCCGGAGAATCATCCGTTCGAGCCGCTGATGACGGCCTACCTCACCGACGGCGCGGAACCGGCCGACATCGCCGAAGGCTTCGCCGCCGGGCTGTTCCACGCGGTGAAGCTCTACCCGGCGGGCGCGACCACCAATTCCGAACATGGCGTGACGGCGATCGAGAAGGTCCACGACGTGCTGGAGACGCTCGAGCGGATCGGCATGCCGCTGCTCGTCCACGGCGAGGTTGTAGACCCGGCGGTGGACGTCTTCGATCGTGAAGCGGTCTTTATCGAGACCGTGCTCGATCCCGTGCGGCGACGCTTCCCGGGGCTGCGGGTCGTGCTGGAGCATGCGACCACGCGCCAAGCGATCACCTATGTCAAGGACGCGCCCGTTGGGCTCGCGGCAACGATCACGCCGCACCACCTGATGCTCAACCGCAACGCGCTGTTCGACGGCGGTCTGCGCCCGCACATGTACTGCCTGCCGGTCGCCAAGCGGGAGGAGCACCGCTTGGCCCTGCGCGCGGCCGCGACCTCGGGCGATTCGCGGTTCTTCCTGGGCACCGATTCGGCGCCGCACCCACGCACGGCCAAGGAGGCCGCGTGCGGCTGCGCGGGGATCTTCAATGCGCCCAACGCCCTGGAGTGCGTCGCGCAGGTCTTCGAAGAAGACGGCGCGCTGGAGACGCTAGAGACCTTCGTGTCGGTGTCCGGCGCGGCGTTCTACGGAAGGCCGCAAAATTCGGACTCCATCGTCCTGGAAAAATCTGTAGGCTCCGGCCAGTCCCTCGACATGGTATCGCTCGGCGGGGACGTCGTGCGCGTCTTTGCCCCGCCGACTCCGCTGCGCTGGCGGATCGCCGCCGGCCTGCGGTGACCGGACCGGCCGGGCGCGGGAGCGCGAAGCGAAGACCCGGGAGATTGGAATGCTGCCCACGGCCTTTCCCGACAAGGCGCTGGTCGCCGAGATGACCGCGCGCATGCTGATCGAGGTCGAGGCGGTCCGTTTCCGCGCCGAGACGCCGTTCCGGTTCACCTCCGGTTGGGCAAGCCCGGTCTACATCGATTGCCGCCGGCTGATCTCCTTCCCCCGGGTCCGCCAGACGCTGATGGACTTCGCCGCCTCGGTCATCGTCCGCGAGATCGGCTTCGAGAGCATCGATACCATCGCCGGCGGCGAGACGGCGGGCATCCCGTTCGCCGCCTGGCTTGCCGACAGGTTGATGCTGCCGATGCAGTACGTGCGCAAGGCCGCCAAGGGTTTCGGGCGCGATGCCCGGATCGAGGGAGATTTCGCCCCGGGTCTGAGGATCCTTCTGGTCGAGGACCTGACCACCGACGGCCAGAGCAAGATCAAGTTCTGCCAGGCGCTGCGCGAGGCCGGCGCGATCGTCTCGCACACTTTCGTGATCTTCCATTACGACATCTTCCCGCAGACAAGGGAGCTGCTTGCGCGCATGAACATGACCATGCTCTCGCTCGCGACATGGTGGGACGTGCTGGCGGTGTGCAAGAAGAACGACTATTTCGACCGCGCGACGCTCGATGAGGTCGAGCGTTTCATGAACGACCCCGTAACGTGGTCGGCAAGCCACGGCGGGGCAGCCGAACTCGTACCCGACCCATGAGGATGCTGCCGTGGGGCGTCGATGAATCTGCGGCTCATCAGGACCATCATCATCCTTCCAGGAACGGCCCTGGTCTTTGTTCCGGCCGCGATATTGTGGATTTCGGCCGGATCGCCGGCGGCGGTGGATCCGGCCGGCCCCGGGCAGCCCGGCTTCTGGATCGGTATCGTCCTGGCAGCGGTCGGCCTCATCTTCGCCGTCTGGACGGTCAGGCTGTTTCTGAGCGTCGGCGGGGGTACCCCCGCACCATGGGACCCGCCGAAGACACTGGTGGTTCGCGGACCTTACCGGCATGTCCGAAATCCGATGATCGCAAGCGTGCTTGCGATGCTCGGCGCCGAGGCGATCTTCTTCGGCTCGTGGCATCTGGCGGGATGGACGATCGTCTTTTTCCTCGGCAACACGATCTATTTCGCGCTGGTCGAAGAGCCGGGCCTCGAACGGCGGTTTGGCGAGGCCTATCGGCGCTACAGGGCGAACGTGCCGCGCTGGTTGCCCGCCTGGCGGCCGTGGGACGCGCCCTGATCGCGCGGGGGGCTGGCGTGATGACGACGATCCATGCCACCTGCATTGCAATCCGGTCCTGCGGTGTCGTGCTGCTGGGTGCTTCGGGCGCCGGCAAGTCGGATCTGGCGCTGCGGCTGATCGACGGCGGGGCGTCGCTGGTGGCCGACGACCAGGTCGCGCTGCGGGCCGAGGGAGGAATACTGTTCGCCCACCCGCCGCCCGCCCTCGCCGGCCGGATCGAGGTCCGCGGAATCGGTATCATCGATCTGGACTGGCGCGCGCCGGTCGCCGTCGGTCTTGCGGTGACACTCCACGGGGTGGAACCGCCGCGCCTTCCTGAACCCGCGCTGTGGCGGCACGACGGTATCGGGGTGAGGTCCATCGCAATCGCCGCCTTCACGTCCTCGGCAGCAGCGAAGGTGCGGATTGCCGTGCGCACCGCCGCCAGAACCCGGTGAGCGAGACCGCGGACCGTACCCCGGGGACCTCCGGGGATACGCAAGCAACCGCCCCGGTCGGCCGGATCGTCGCGGTGACCGGCATGTCCGGTGCTGGCAAGACCGTCGCGCTCAAGGCGCTGGAAGACATGGGCTACGAGGCGGTCGACAACCTGCCGCTCGGCCTGGTGCGAAACCTGATCGGGCCGAATCGGCCGGAACAGCGACCGTTGGCGTTCGGGGTGGATGTCAGGACACGCGACTTTACCGTGGAAAGCTTCCTGGTCGAGCTCGACCGGCTGAACTGCGATCCCCTGACCGATGCCGGGCTGGTGTTCCTGGAGTGCGAGGACGAGGTGCTGCGCCGGCGCTATTCGACGACCCGGCACCGCCATCCCCTGGTGGAGCACGGCCGGCTGACCCGGGCGATTGCGCGCGAGCGTACGCTGCTTGCGCCGCTGCGTGCGCGGGCAAGCCACCTGATCGACACCAGCCGGCTCGATCTCTCGGACCTCAGGCGCATTCTGGAACACGCCTGCGGGCGGGTCGGCGCGCCGGGGCTTGCGGTCTCGGTGCTGTCGTTCTCCTACCGCCTCGGCCTGCCGCCGGAGGCCGATATCGTGCTGGATGTCCGGTTCCTCAAAAACCCGTTCTACGCGCCGCGTCTTGCCCGGCTCACCGGCCGGGATCCGGCGGTCGCCGCATTCGTTGAAGCCGATCCGGCCTTCGCGACATTCTTCGGCGCCCTGACCGATATGCTGGAGGTGCTCTTGCCGTGTTTCGATGACGAAGGTAAGAGCTACCTGACCATCGCGATCGGGTGCACCGGCGGCACGCACCGTTCCGTGTTCATCGCCGACCGGCTGGACGCTTGGCTGCGCGCGCAAGGCCGGCCGGCGAGCGTGACCCACCGCGACCTGACGGCCGAATCCGGTCCATAGAAGGGGTGCCGCGATGGCACTGATCGGAATGGTGCTGGTAACCCATGGCGGCCTCGCGCGCGAGATGGTCGCAGCACTCGAACATGTGGTCGGCACGCAGGACTCGGTGGAAACCGTCTGCATCGGCCCCAACGACGACATGGAGCAGCGCCGGTGCGAGATCGCCGAAAGCATCGCGCGGG
>CAYFYS010000143.1:0-5773 GCA_964347365.1 uncultured Rhodospirillaceae bacterium
GTCTTCGGCATCGTCCGCGAGGGAGCCATCGTGCGCGTGAATCGTTTCGTCCCGACCGACCGCGCAGGTGGCGTATCGAAACTGAATTGAGGTGATGGGTCGAGGCGAAGCAGGTGCTGGCGGCAGAACTGCTCATATCGGGCGCGGCGGCGGCGGTGGTTTGTGTGGCCGCCAAGCCGCTTGCTGCGGCCGTTGGCCTCCTCGATCGTCCCGACGGCGCCCGCAAGCAGCATCGTGGCGACGTCCCGATGCTGGGCGGACTCGCTGTGCTGCCCGGCCTCGTCTGGTCGTTCGTCTCCGTGGAGGCCATCGTCGCCATCGCGCTGTTCTACTACTGTCTTGGTCTCCTCGACGATCTGTTCAGGATTTCCGCCTTGTTCCGCTTGGTTTTCGGCGGAATGGTCATCGTGTTGACCTTGATCTACGCTCCCGAGCTGGTGATCCGCAGCCTGTCCTTCTTCGCCGGCGGGGACGCCGTGGTGCTGGGCGCCCTGGCGATCCCCTTCACCTGTGTGTGTATCCTGGGATTCGTCAACGCCGTGAACATGGTCGACGGGACCAACGGTCTGCTGATCGGATTGTCTACCCTGTGGACGGGCGTCCTCCTGTTCCACTTGGCGCCGTCGCCGGATCTGTCGGTCGTCGGGCTGGGTACGGAATTGGTCGTCACATTGGCGTGTAATCTCAGGGGCAGAATCTTCCTTGGTGATTCGGGCGCATGCATGCTGGGCGTAGCGATCGCCGCAGCGACAATCTGGGTCTATAACGTCTCGCCGACGCTGAAGGCTGATACGGTCGCGATCCTGTTCGTTGTCCCGGTGATCGATTGTCTGCGCGTGATGTGCACGCGCATCGTGCGGGGTCATTCGCCCGTATACGGCGATCGGAACCACCTGCACCAGCTTCTGGCGCTCCGGTGGCCCAGGGGTGTGCTGCCGATCTACTGGAGCCTGGTCGGCGTGCCCAGCGTGCTGGCCGTCTGGCTGCCCGATCTGACGCTGGTCTGGTTTGGCGCGTGTCTGCTCGCCTACGCAGGGCTGTGCCGTGCCGTGAGACGCCCCACCGGTGCCGCTGTGCTGACGGCGGCGGACGGAGCCCTGCCGTCTGTCGGCCGGGACGGGCTGGCTTGACCCCAGGAATCCCTGCCGGGATATGGACACCCGGCGCCGCCGATGCAGAATATCGGATCGGGCCGACTGCAAATTGCGGCCCGGCGTTCCACAGTCCCTGGCGATGTCATCTGAACGCACCGATCTACGAATCGCAGCGCGGGTTGCGGCCTTGGCGGGCCCGCATCTCGCCACGGCGTTTTCAACGCCGTCTGCGCAGATGCGGCGGCCGATCCCGGGACTGATTCCGGCCTGCCGCGAATTTCGGGGTATCGTCGTTCACGGCATCAAATGAAGACGCCGGCGGCAGCCCTGGTCGGCGTGCTCGGCCTTGCCCTCGTTCGCGAAGCAACGGCGCAGAAGGATCCGCTGCGGTGGTCCTACAACGATTATGGCGGCATCGGCCTTCTGCAGACCCGAACCGCACGGATGGCCGATGACGGGCGTCTGAGCTTCGGCTACGTCCACGTTGCACCGCATCAGAATTTCCACCTCACTTTCCAAGCCCTGCCGTGGCTGGAGGCGACGTTCCGCTACGACATCTTCGAACGGGAAGCGAGCGGCGACGACCTCTACGACCGCAGCTTCGACACCAAGATCCGCCTGCTCAAGGAAACCAGGCAATTCCCCGAATTCTCCGTCGGCCTCCAGGATGTTCTGGGGACGGGCGTCGCATCGGGCGAGTACCTGGTGGCGAGCAAACGCTATTACGATTTCGATTTCAGCCTGGGGCTCGGCTGGGGCCGGCTCGGCTCGCAGGGCGATCTCGGCAATCCTCTGAAGGCGTTCGGAAGCAAATTCGCCACCAGGAGCGCGGAGACGGGCGAGGGCGGACGTCTGCGGCTGGGAGACTTGTTCAGCGGCCGTGACACCGCGCTGTTCGGCGGCGTGGAATACATCACGCCGGTGGACGGGCTGCGGCTCAAGCTCGAATTCACCGGCGATGCCTTCCTCAAGGAGGAAGCCGCCGATCCGGCCTTCACGCATGGGAGCCGGGTGAATCTCGGCGCCGATTATCGCCCGGCGCCGTGGATCAGCTTCGGGGCGGCCTACGAACAGGGCGAGGTGTTCATGCTTCGTACGACGCTGTCGATGAACGCTAAACACACCCGCGCTATGCCGAAGAAGAAGGCGCGTTCGCCGGTGTTGCCGCGCCGTGCGGCGGCCAGACGGCTGGAGAAGGCGCGCATGGTCGTGGCGAACCGGGCCAGCCGCGCCGAGACGCCGTCATTCTTCGAACGGTTGATGAGGGCCGGTCTGGACATCATCGAGATCCGCCGCACCGGCCCGGACACGGAGATCCTGCTGGTGCCCGACGGTACCTCTGATCAGTTGCCCCGGGCCCGCGATGTGGTCGACAAGGCCGCCGCACGGTCGGCCCGTAGCGCCGGACCGATCCAGGTGGCACTGGCATCGGAAGCACCGGATGCGGCGCGGGTGCCGATCACACCTGCTCCGACGGGCACGACAACCGATCGCGGCGCCGACGAAGGCGCCGTTCCTCGGCCACATCCGAAGCCCGCAATGCAGGCCGAGGCGGCGGCCGCGCAGCCCGCGCCGAGCCGCAGGACGGCGCTGGCGATGCTCCTGCGCAAGGATTTGAAAACCGTCGGGCTCGATCTCCAGGCGCTCGCGCTCGATCCTCGGAAGGTCGTCGTTCATTTTGAAAACAAGCGCTATCGCGACCCGGCGCTGGCGATCGGCCGCGGCATCCGGGTGATCGCCAACGCACTCCCGCATGCGGTCGAGGAGATCGCGCTCGTCTTGTGGAGCCGCGGTGTGGAGACCGCGCGGCTGTCGTTCCTGCGCAAGGATCTGGAAAACGCCCTGGCGGGCACGGGTAGCCCGCAGGAGGTCTGGCACAACGTGCAGGCCGCGCCGACGACGGGGCGGGTGGCCGGAGGGGCGGACAGCCTGGAGGCTACCCGCCCGGCGTTCACCTGGTCGATCAACCCGACCCTCCGCCAGGGTCTGTTTGATCCCGATGCCCCATATCTCTACCAGGTCCTGGCCGAGGCGGGCGCCTCGCTCCGCCCGGTCCGCGGACTCGATTTTTCCGGCGCGATCGGGTTCGGCCTCTTCGATAATTTCGATCGCTCGACCCGCCGATCCGACAGCGTCCTGCCGCATGTGCGCAGCGATGCGGTCGACTACATCAAACAGAGCCGGAGCGGCGGCATCACCAGGCTGCAGGCGAACTATATGTGGAACGCCGCACCGGATTTCTTCGCCCGGGTAACCGGCGGATATCTGGAATGGATGTTCGGCGGCGTGAGTGCGGAGATCCTCTATCGCCCGCAAAACGTGCGATGGGCCGTCGGCATGGATCTCCATCACGTACGGCAGCGCAAGTTCGACCAGCGCTTCGGTTTCCGCGATTACGAGGTCACGACCGGTCACGCCAACCTCCACTACGACATCCCCTTCCACAACTACATCGCCAATCTTTCGGTGGGCCGCTACCTCGCCCGCGACTGGGGCGCGACGTTCGAACTCGTCCGGCGCTTCAATTCGGGTATGCGCGTCGGCGGCTTCTTCACATTGACGGACGTGCCGTTCGAGAAGTTCGGTGAAGGGAGTTTTGACAAGGGGATCTATCTGTCGATTCCGCTCGACATCTTCTTTACCCGGCACACCAGGCGGCGTGGGACCTACGTGATCCGCCCGCTGACCCGCGACGGCGGCCAGCGCCTCGCTTCCAAGCCGCGGCTCTACGATGTGACCGGCGCCGGCAGGCTGGAGGACATCGCGCGGAACTGGCCGGGCTTTCTGAAATGAACGCGCAGGCTCCCGATCACCCGCAAGGGGGTCGGCGGGCGCCTCTCAGGCGGTGCGGCCGATCCATTGATGCGGCACCTGGGTCCGGACCGTGCGTCCCAGAAGGTCGAGCAGCACCACGACCCTGCCCTGTGCTGCGGTCCCGAACAGAAGGCCGTCGACGTCGCCCAGCGGTCCGCCGACGAGGCTCACCGAATCGCCCGGTTTGATCTCCCGCGCATCGAGGAGCCGCACGAACCCTTCGGCGTCCTCACGCGCGCGGATCTCGCCGATGACCGGTTCGGGGACGGAAGCGGGCACGCCTCCAAAGGCAACGAGCTCGGCCACCCCCGGCGCGTTGTCGATGATCCGCCGGCCGGTGTGCTCGAGCGCGGCCTGCACGAAGAGATAGCGTGGGAACAGCGGGGCGTTGACAATGTCGGTCCTGCGGGCATGACGCCGGCGCTTGCGGTACTGGGGCAGGTAGACCTCCAGCCCGCGCTGCCAGAGATTGCTGCGCGCCCACAACTCCATCCGCGGCTTCGTACGGACCGCGTACCAACGCATCAGCCTTCTTCCTCCGGCAGCGCCGTGGCGCTGCACCGACTCCTGCGGCCAGACCGCCCGCCGGGCCGTTTCCAACCAGACCGGCGGCTGGCATACTGGCCGCGCAACGCGCCCTTCCTCTGGGAGACCCCGGATGCCTTCGCGGCGCCCCTCGGGCACATGCTTACATCGTTCGGCTGGCGGGCGTCAACCCGATGGCCCGGGGTAGCCGCCGGGGTGGTCGATCGTCTGCGCGCCAGCCCGCTCCGTGACTGAGGAGCGGGTCGCGATCTTCCTGCCGTCGCTGGCCGGCGGCGGGGCCGAACGCGCGATGGTCCATCTCGCCGGCGCGTTCGCTGCGCGCGGGCTTCGCACCGACATGGTGCTCGTCGAAGCCTCCGGGCCGTATATCGCGCACCTTGCGCCGCCGGTCCGCATCATCGACCTGCCCGCCCGGCGGATGCTCGCCGCGGTGCCCGCCCTGGCCCGGTATCTGCGCAGCGAACGGCCACGCGCCCTCCTGTCGGCCATGACCTACGCCAACCTCACCGCCATCTGGGCCAGACAGCTCTCGCGCACCGCGCCGCGCCTGGTGATCAGCGAACAGAACCACCTTTCGGTTGCCGCGCGCAACGCTGCCAGCCTGCGCAAACGGGCAACGCCGCTTCTGGCGCGCCTGTTCTACCGCCGTGCCGATGCGGTGGCCGTCATCTCCCGCGGTGTGGGCACGGATCTGGCATCGGTCACCGGTCTGCCCGCTGCGCGGATGCGCCTGATCAACAACCCCGTGGCGATGCCGGAACACGATGCGCCGACCACCGTGCGGGTCTCCCACCCCTGGTTCGACGACGGCGGTCCGCCGGTGGTCGTCGCCGTCGGCCGGCTGGTCCCGCAGAAGGACTACCCGACCCTGTTGCGGGCCTTTCGGGTGGTGCGCACGGCGCGCAAGGTGCGGCTGATGATCCTCGGCGAGGGGCCCGAGCGCAGCGCCCTGGCCGGGATGGCGGCGGCCTTCGGGCTCCAGGGCGATATCGCCATGCCGGGGTTCGTGGACAACCCGATGGCCTATCTGAGCCGGGCGGCGGTGTTCGTCCTGTCATCGCGCTGGGAAGGTTTCGGCAACGTCGTCGTCGAGGCGCTCGCAGCCGGCTGTCCGGTTGTTTCGACCGACTGTCCGTCCGGCCCTGCCGAAATCCTCGCCGATGGCCGGTTCGGCGCGCTGACTGCGGTCGGGGACGATGCCGCGCTGGCCGCAGCGATCCTCGCCACGCTCGATGCCCCGCCGGACAGGGCGGCGCTCAGGCGGCGCGCGGCGGCGTTCGCGGTCGGGCCGATCGCCGATTGCTATCTCAATCTCCTGC
>CAYFYS010000144.1:0-5771 GCA_964347365.1 uncultured Rhodospirillaceae bacterium
GTCGGCGCTCCACGCGCCCAACCCGGTCTTCGCCTCCGGCGTGAGGTTGGGCGCCGCCTCGCCGTCAGGGCCGGCCGACGTGCCGGCCAGCCACCGGTTGCGATCCAGAGCGCCCAGCCGGCCGCGCGGCGTGTGGCATTCGCCGCAATGGGCGAGGGCTTCCACCAGATAGGCGCCGCGGTTCCAGCGCGCCGAGCGGGCCGGATCGGCGCGGAACGGTCCGGGCTCGAAGAACAGCCACTTCCAGAACGTCTGCAGGAACCGCCAGCCGAACGGGAAGCGCACCTCATGGGGCCGATTCGCCCGATCGACCGGCGCAAGGCTCATCAGATAGGCATGGATTGCCGCGAGATCAGCATCGCGTACCCCGGTGAACGCCGTATAGGGGAAAACCGGGAAATAGTGGGAGCCGTCCGGTGCGATGCCACGGCGCATCGCCCGCACGAAGTCCGCCCTGGACCAGCGGCCGATGCCATGGACGGGGTGCGGCGTGATATTGGGCCCGAAGAAGTCCCCGAAAGGCGTTTTCAGCACCGCGCCGCCGGCATAGGGCGGCCCCTTGGCCGCACGATCGGTATGGCAGCCCAGGCAGCCGCCGGCCGCGGCGAGATAGCGTCCACGCGCGATATCATCGCCGGCCGCCGGCAGCGCGCCCGAGACCGCCGTCGCTGCCATGACAAGTGCGGCAGCGACCTGGCCGGCGCGCCGGCGCGCGGCACCCACGGCCCGGGGTTCGCCTGGCGGTCGAGGCTAGCGCTTCTGCCTGAAATCCCGGTGGCAGCCGGCGCAGCCCTGCCTGCCCAGCGCACCCATCGCGGCCCCGATCCTGCCCCTCTCGCCGGTTTGCGCGGCGAGGGTAAATGCCATCGCCTGTTGCCGGAGCGTTTGCGCGGCGGATTCGAAATCCTCCCAGCGCTGCCAGATCGTGGCCTTGGCGCCGGTCCTGGCCAGACCGAGATCGTCGATGCCGCTGCCCTCGGGGAAGAGCGCGGGCATCTTTGCAGCGGCCGCGGCGATCGACTGGCCGCGCTGCGCCACATCCGCAGCCGTGCCGGCGCCCCTGAGAAAGGCGCCGATATTTCTCATGTGAGCACCGAGCTCCTTCATCATGGCCTGCCTGACGGCGACGGCATCGCTCTCCCCCGCCGTCGCAGCGGCCATCGGCACCATGCCGAGTACGGCGCCCAGAAGGAGCCCGACGACCGCGCCCTTCGCCATCCCGTTGCGCATCGCAACCTCCTGTCGGTTGGTTCCCGTACAGCCTCCCCGCATTCGCGGAAAGCGTCAAGCCGGCGCCCGGCCTTCCGACCGCACGGGTTGGCCGACCCCGCCCACCGACTTGCCGGAGACGCGCCGCTGTGGTTCGATCCGCCACCCTGGATGCCGCGCCGGAGCGACCATGACCGCGATCGAATCCGTCAGTGTGTTTTGCGGCGCCTCGGCCGGGAAATCGGAAAGCTACCGCCACAGCGCCGTTGCGCTCGGCCGCGGCCTGGCCGAGAGCGGGGTCCGGATCGTCTACGGCGGCGGCGGGGCCGGCATGATGGGCGCGGTTGCCGACAGCGCGCTTGCGGCCGGCGGCGAGGTGGTGGGCGTGATCCCGTCCTTCCTGGTCGAGCGCGAGCTCAGGCACAAGCGGCTGAGCGCGGTGCATGTGGTCGCGACCATGCACGAGCGCAAGCAGTTGATGTTCGAGCTGAGCCAGGCGGCGTGCGCCCTGCCCGGCGGGTTGGGGACGCTGGACGAGGTGATCGAACTCGTCACCTGGCGCCAGCTCGCCCTGCATGCGCGGCCGATCGTGATCGTCAGCACCGACGGGTATTGGGACCGGCTCCAGGCGCTGGCTGAGGCGGTGATCGCAGACGGCTTCGCGCACGACTCCACGCGGGCGCTGATGCACTTCGTACCCAACGCCGAGGCCGCGATCGAGGCCTTGCTGCGGATCGTCCCGGAGCGCGACGAAGCGGCCGCCGGGCGCCTCTGACGCCCGCCTCCGGCGGCCGGCTTGCGCTCCCGGAGCGCAGTGTTATGGTGCGCCGAACCAGGAAGGAATCGATGTTGGCGGCCCGATGGCGGGGCCTCTCGCGCCGCAGGATCGGAGGAGCGAACGCATGCCCAGAATCAAGGTCGCCAACCCCGTCGTCGAAATGGATGGCGACGAGATGACCCGGATCATATGGCAGTTCATCAAGGACAAGCTGATCCTGCCCTATGTCGACGTCGAACTGATCTATTACGACCTCGGCATCGCAGCGCGCGATGCTACCGAGGACCAGATCACCGTCGATTCGGCCAACGCCACCAGGAAATACGGCGTGGCGGTCAAATGCGCAACCATCACCCCGGACGAGGACCGGGTCGAAGAGTTCGGGCTCAAGCGCATGTACCGTTCGCCCAACGGCACGATCCGCAACATCCTCGGCGGCACGATCTTTCGCGAGCCGATCGTGATCAAGAACATCCCGCGCCTGGTGCCGGGCTGGACCCAGCCCTTCGTCATCGGGCGCCATGCCTATGGCGACCAGTACAGGGCGACGGATTTCCTGATCCCGGGGCCCGGCAGGCTGACGATGACTTTCACGCCGGCCGATGGCGGCCAGACGCAGACCCGCGAGGTGATGACCTTCGAAGACAGCGGCGTGGCGCTGGGCATGTACAACCTCGACGAGAGCATCCGGGGCTTCGCGCGCGCGAGTTTCAACTACGGGCTGGACCGCGGCTGGCCGGTCTATCTGTCGACCAAGAACACCATCCTGAAGACCTATGACGGCCGGTTCAGGGACCTGTTCCAGGAGATCTTCGACCAGGAGTTCGCCGACCGGTTCAAGGCCAGGAGCATCTTCTTCGAGCACCGGCTGATCGATGACATGGTCGCACAGGCGCTCAAATGGTCCGGCGGGTTCGTCTGGGCTTGCAAGAACTACGACGGCGACGTGCAGTCCGACACCGCCGCGCAGGGCGGCGGCTCGCTGGGGCTGATGACTTCGGTGCTGATGGCCCCCGACGGCAAAACCGTCGAGGCCGAGGCCGCCCACGGCACGGTCACCAGACATTACCGGCTCCACCAGCAAGGCCAGGAGACATCGACCAACCCGATCGCCTCGATCTTCGCCTGGACCCGCGGGCTCTACTACCGCGGCACGTTCGACGACACCCCCGAGGTGGTGCGCTTCGCCGAAACCCTGGAGCGGGTCTGCCGCCAAACCGTCGAGGCGGGATCGATGACCAAGGACCTCGCCGTCCTGATCGGGCCGGACCAGCCCTGGCTGACCACCAACCAGTTCCTCGACGAACTCGACAGGCGGCTGCAGTCCGCGATGGGCTGAGCCGCGGCCCGATCAGTTGCGGCCTGCGCGCGCGGCCAGCACCGCCGCGATCCGGTCGAGCGCCGCGCGGCCTGCACCGCCGTCGGGGCCGCCGGCCTGGGCCATGTCCGGCCTGCCGCCGCCGCCCTTGCCGCCGAGAACCGCTGCGCCTGCGCGCACGAGATCGACGGCATCGAGCCGGCCGGTGAGGTCCTCGGTCACGCCCACGACCAGCGATGCCTTGCCGCGCTCGACCGCAACGAGGGCCACGACGCCCGAGCCGATCCGCTGTTTCAGGTCATCGGCCAGGGCGCGCAGCTCGCGCGCGGGCACGTTCTCCAGCAGCCGGTCGGAATAGGCGATGCCGGCGACGATGCGCGGCCGGGGCTGCGTATCCTCGCCGCCGGCGGCGAGCTTGCGCCGGGTCTCGCTCAGCGCGCGCTCCAGCCGACGGCGCTCCTCGAGCAGGGCATCGATGCGCTCGGGCAGCTCGGCCGGGCCGACCTTCAACGCCGCGGCCGCGCGGGCGAGCAGCGCTTCCTGCACGGCGATGTGGTCGAGCGCCGCTGCGCCGGCAACCGCCTCGATCCGGCGAACGCCGGCCGCGATCGCAGTCTCGCCGAGGATCCTGAAGGCGCCGATATCGCCGGTGCGCGCCACATGGGTGCCGCCGCACAGCTCCACCGAATACGGATCGGAATTCGTGCGGCCCATCGAGACCACCCGGACCTCCTCGCCGTATTTCTCGCCGAACAGCGCCATCGCGCCGGCATCGGTCGCCTCGCGCAAGGTCATCAGCCGCGTGGCGACCTCGCTGTTGCCACGGATGCGATCGTTGACGCTGCGCTCGACCGCCGCCAGATCCGCCGGCGAGATCAGCCCGGGATGGGAGATGTCGAAACGTAGCCGGTCGGGCGCGACCAGCGAGCCCTTCTGGGTGACATGGGCACCGAGTCGGCGCCGCAGCGCCTCGTGCAGCAGGTGGGTGGCGGAATGATGCGCCCTGATCGCCTGACGCCGCGCACCGTCGACCCGCATCTCCAGCGCGTCGCCGAGCGCAAGCCTGCCCGCGCCCAGGGTGCCGAGATGAACGATCAGGTCTCCGGCCCGCCGCCTGGTGTCCCGAATCGCAACCCTGGCGCCATTGGAGCCCGACATGGTGCCGCAGTCGCCGACCTGGCCGCCCGCCTCGCCGTAGAACGGGCTCTGGTTGAGCACGATGGAAACCTCTTCGCCGGGGTCGACGCTTTCGACCGGCGCGCCTTCGACCACGAGCGCCTGTACGATGCCATCGGCGGCGGTCGTGGTGTATCCCAGAAACTCGCTGGGCCCGATGCGGCCGCGCAGGTCGAACCAGATTGCAGCCTCTTCGGTCTCGCCCGAGCCCTGCCAGGCGCGCCTTGCGTCGGCGCGCTGACGCTGCATGGCGGCATCGAAGCCTGCGGTGTCGACCTCCCGGTGCTGCCCGCGCAGCACGTCCTGGGTCAGATCGAGCGGGAAGCCGTAGGTGTCATAGAGCCGAAAGGCGATCTCGCCGGGCAGTTTCTGGCCGCCGGCAAGCCGGGCGGTCTCCTCGGTCAGGAGCCGCAGCCCGCGCTCGAGGGTCTCCCTGAAGCGGCTTTCCTCGTGGCGCAACGTCTCGGAGATCAGCGCCTCGGCGCGCTGAAGCTCGGGATAGGCTCGGCCCATCAGGGCGACCAGCGTCGGGACCAGACGCCACATCAGCGGCCCGGTCGTCCCCATGATATGGGCGTGGCGCATCGCCCGGCGCACGATGCGCCGCAACACGTAGCCGCGGCCCTCGTTCGAGGGCAGGACTCCATCGGCGATCAGGAAACTGGCCGCGCGCAGATGATCGGCGATCACCCGGTGGGCGATGGCGTGCGCACCGTCGGCGGCCACGCCGGCGGCATCGCTGGAGGCCTCGATCAAGGCCCGCAGCCCGTCGCTGGCGTAGTTGTCGTGGGTGCCCTGGAGCAGTGCGGCCAGGCGTTCCAGCCCCATCCCGGTGTCGATGCTGGGCCGCGGCAGGTCGACGCGCCGCTCCGCGCCCTGCTGGTCGAACTGCATGAACACCAGGTTCCAGATTTCGACGAAACGGTCGCCGTCCTGCTCCGCGCTGCCGGGCGGCCCGCCAGCGACCGCCGGGCCGTGGTCGAAAAAGATCTCCGAGCACGGCCCGCACGGCCCGGTCTCGCCCATCGACCAGAAATTGTCGCTGGTCGCGATCCGCAGGATCCGCCGGTCCGGCAGCCCGGCGATCCGGCGCCACAGCCCGAACGCCTCTTCGTCCTCGTGAAAGACCGTCACCAGCAGCCGGTTCGGATCGATGCCGAACTCGGCGGTGATCAGGCGCCAGGCGAGCTCGATCGCGGTCTCCTTGAAGTAGTCGCCGAAGGAGAAATTGCCGAGCATCTCGAAGAAGGTGTGGTGGCGCGCGGTGTAGCCGACGTTTTCCAGATCGTT
>CAYFYS010000145.1:0-5744 GCA_964347365.1 uncultured Rhodospirillaceae bacterium
GCGCTGGTCAAGCGGGCCGAGGAGGTGGGCTGCGGCCTTGCGGGGCTGCCGATCGAGGCCTTGCGCGAGGTCGAGCCCCGGCTGAACGCGGACGCCTATGCGGTGCTGAGCGTCGATGCGGCGGTGCGCAGCCGCAACAGCCCCGGCGGAACCGCACCGGGGCGGGTCCGCGAAGCGCTCGCCGCGGCGCGGGAGCGTTTCCTGTGAGCCGGCGGGCTCTGATCATCGGCCTTGCCGTTGCGGCCTTGGCCGGGCTCGACGGCTGCGGCAGGAAGGCCGACCCGGAGCCGCCGCCCGGAGCGAAGACACGCTTGCCGCGGAAATACCCGAGGTGAGCGCATTCGCCTATCGGGCGGGCGTGTTGCATGCCGAAGAGGTGAGCCTGGTCGAGATCGCCCGCGCGGTGGGAACGCCGTCCTACGTCTACGCCCAGGGCGCGATCGAGGACGCCTACCGTGGCCTGGCGAGGGCGGTGCAGGCGAAGATCTGCTACGCCGTGAAGGCGAACGCGAACCAGGCGGTGATCGCAACCCTTGCCCGCCTCGGATCCGGAGCCGACGTGGTCTCGGGCGGCGAGTTGGCGCGCGCGCTCGCCGCCGGGGTGAAGCCCTGCGATATCGTCTTCTCCGGCGTCGGCAAGACCCGGCGGGAGATCGGCGCGGCGCTGGCGGCCGGGATCGGTCAGATCAACGCGGAGTCAGAGTCCGAACTCGCCATGATATCGCAGGTCGCAAACGCGTCCGGCCGAACTGCCCCGGTAGCGATCAGGGTAAACCCCGATGTCGCCGTCGACACCCACGAAAAGATTGCCACTGGCAGCCATGCGCACAAGTTCGGCATCCCGGTCGCGGAAAGCCGCAGGCTTTATGCGGCATCACATGCGATGCCCGGGATGCGCATGGTCGGTCTGGCTCTGCATATCGGTTCCCAGATCATGGAGATGGCGCCCTATGAGCGGGCGTTCCGCAGGCTGGCGGAACTGGTCGGCACGCTGCGTGGCGACGGGCTGCCGGTCGAAAGGCTCGATCTGGGTGGTGGCCTCGGTATCAGCTACATCGACGAGACACCGCCGGGTCCGGATGCCCTGGCCGGCGTTATAGCCAGGACCGTCGGCAGGCTCGGCTGTTCGCTGGTCGTCGAGCCCGGCCGCTACCTGGTGGGCAACGCAGGTGTCCTCCTGACTGGCGTGATCCACACCAAGCGAACGCCCGCGCGCCGGTTCGTCGTCGTCGATGCCGCGATGAACGATCTCCTCCGCCCGACGCTCTACGGGTCCCGGCACCCGGTGATGCCGGTGGTCGCGCCCGCCGCGCCCGCGCAGTGGGTGCCATCGGACATCGTCGGCCCGGTCTGCGAGACCGGCGACATCCTTGCGCAGAGCACCTCTCTGCCCGAACTGTCGGAGGGCGATCTGATCGCGATCGGTGGTGCAGGAGCCTATGGCGCAGTGATGGCTTCGTTCTACAATAGCCGCGCGCTGATCGGCGAGGTCATGGTCCGCGCCGGGTGTTTCGCGGTCGTCCGGCCGTGCCAGGAGCCGGCAGTCCTGCAGTCCCTGGACAGGCTTCCGTCCTGGTTCGCCGACCGCGTTTGAGTTTGAGAGCGTTGCGTCGAGGCCCCGCGATGGGATGCCCAATGACGACTCGGACGAAATCGGAACACGAGACCGCATCGGCCAGGGAACCCCGGCTCCACGGATACCGGCGGAAACTCCTGGCCGTCCGGCTGCTCATGCTATGGGAAGGCCTGTGGCGCAGGCTGTGGCCGGCCGTGTCGCTGTTGTCGGTTTTTTGCGCCCTGGTGCTGTTCGGCTTGCCGCCTTTGCTTCCCGGGTGGCTGCATGCGCTGGCGCTGGCTGCGCTGGTGGCCGCCACGGCGGTACTGATGTGGCGCGGGCTGCGTGGTCTGGCGGTTCCGCGGCACGCCGATGCGCGGCGCCGGCTGGAACAGGCCAGCGGGTTTGCCCACCGCCCGCTCCAGACTCTGGACGACCGGATGGCCGAGGGCATCGGCGATATCCGATCCGAGCGCCTGTGGCAGGAACACCGGGCCCGGATGCTGGCCGCGGCCAGGACCATGCGGATCGGGCTGCCACACCCCGGCGTGGCCGCGCGCGACCCGCTTGCGCTGCGTTTCGCAGTCGCGCTGATCGTGGTAATCGCTGCGGTCGTGGGCTGGTCCGATGCCGGCGATCGGTTCCGGGCGGCCGTGACGCCCGATCTTTCGCTGGCTGCGATGAAAGATGTGCCGCGGCTGGAGCTGTGGATCACCCCGCCGGCCTATACCGGCCTGCCGCCGATCTTTCCCGAGACTGCCGTGCGCGCCGAACCACCGCCGCCCGACGACGCGCCGCCGCCGGCCATCTCCGTGCCTGCGGGCAGCACGCTGACCGTACGGCTTTACGGCGATCTGGGCGATGCCGCGCTGATACGCGGTCGGGACAGGACGCCGTTGAAGCGTGTCGATTCACGCAACGCGGCGCTTTCGGAGACCGTCGAAACCTCCGGTCGGCGCGCCGTCGCGCTGGATGGCGACATCCTTGCCGAATGGTGGATCGAACTGGTGCCCGACGCTGGGCCTGCGATCGCACTCGCCAACCCGCCGACGACGACCGAGCGCAAGGCGCTGAGGATCGACTACGCCGCGGGCGACGATTACGGCCTTGAACGCATCGGCGCCGAGATCCGGCGCAGCTATGAGCGCGGAACGGTGATCGGGAAGGAGGTCGAGAGGCTCGACCTCGCCTTGCCCGAGCCGGGCGCGAAGACGCTCAAGGAGACCGGCTATTTCGACCTGACGGCGCACCGATGGGCTGGACTGCCGGTGGTGATCCGGCTCAAGGCGGCCGACGGAATCGGCCAGACGGCGTTCAGCGAGGACGCCGGGCTGGTCCTGCCCGAGCGCGTGTTCCGCCACCCGGTTGCGCGGGCGGTCATCGAACAGCGTAAACGGCTGACCACCGAGCCGGAGCGCCACCGGGAGATCGCCCGCCGCCTGTTGGAGATCGCCTTCCAGCCGGGTGACTACCAGGAGCGTACGGTGACCTTTCTCGCTCTGTCGGCGGCGGGCTCGCGGCTGATCCACAGCGATCCCGAAGCGGCCATCCCGCCGGTAATCGACCTGTTGTGGGAGACCGCGCTCGGTATCGAGGATGGCGGATTGTCGATCGCAGAGCGCGCATTGCGGCGTGCCCGGCGCGCGCTTGCCGAGGCGCTATCCCGCGCCGCATCGGACGAGGAGCTGGAACGGCTGATGAACCGGCTCCAGCAGGCGCTCGACGAATTTGTCAGGGAGCTCGCGCGCCGGCTCGGCGACCAGCGCGAGGCGATGCCGTTCGATCCGTCGATGCAGACCCTGGAAGCGACCGATCTGCAGCGGATGATGGAGCAGATCCGCAACCTGTTGCGCGCCGGGGCACGGGAAGCCGCGCGCCAGATGCTGGCGCAACTTCAAAACATCCTGGAGAACCTGCGCGCCGGGCGGCCGATGCAGGCCAACCCCCAGGCGCAAGCCGCCGGCCAGGCGCTGCAGGACCTGCAACGGCTGATCCAGCGCCAGACGGAGCTGATGGACCGCAGCTTCCGGCAATCCCAGACGCAGGGCTCCGAACCGCGACCGCAGGATTCCCGCCGGGGCGCGACGATCCAGCGGGAGCTTCAGGCAATGCTCGAACGCCTCCGCCAGGCGCTGCGCCGGATGGGCATGCGCGCGGACCGACCCGACGGACCCGACCGGGCGTTCGAGGAGGCGGATCGGAACATGGACGGGTCCGCTCGTGCGCTGGACCGCAACGCGCCGGGCGATTCGGTCCCACCCCAGGGGCGCGCGATCGAGGCGCTGCAACGCGCCGGGCGCGGCATGGTCCAGCAGATGATCAACCAGATGGGCCGCGGCATGGGCATCGGTCTGGGCCAGCCGTTCCACCCCATGCAGCAGCGCCGCGACCCGTTGGGGAGATACACGCCCGACCTGCGGGGGATGGATACCCGCGACCTGATGATTCCCGACGAGCGCGCGGTCGAGCGTGCGCAGCGGATCCTGGACGAGCTGCGCCGCCGTGCCGGGCAGCATCAGCGCCCGCGGCTCGAGCTCGACTATATCGACCGCTTGCTAAGGCGGTTCTAGGGCCGGTTCCGTCGGCGCCGGTTCAGCGGCCGAGCACGCCGATATAGGGCAGGCCACGGAAATGGTGGGCGTAGTCGAGGCCGTAGCCGACGACGAATTCATCGCCGATCTCGAAACCCTTGAAGTCGGCCTCGATGGGGACGGAACGCTTGCCCACCTTGTCGAGTAGCAGGCAGGTCTTTACCCGCCGCGCGCCACGCTCCTCCATCAGATCGCGGGCGAACGCCAGTGTCCGGCCCGATTCCAGGATGTCGTCGACGATCAGCACGTCACGGCTGGCGACGGTTTCGGCGATATCGCGGACCAGCACCACCTTGCCCGAACTGGTCTTCGCCTCGCCGTAGCTCGACAACGTCATGAAATCGACCTGGGCTTCGACGCCCGCACGCTCCAGCGCGCGGATCAGATCGGCAGCGAAGACGAAGCTGCCCTTCAGGATGATGGCGACCAGGATGTCTCGCGACGTGTCCGCGGCGATCTCCTCGGCCAACGATCCGACGCGGCGCGCAATCTCGGCCTCGTCGAGCAGGATGCGAATCGCCGGCCTGGGTTCGCGCATCTCACCTGGTCTCGTGGAAACTGACCGACAGACGCCCTGCGGTCTTGGCGGGGTCGGCGAACTCGGCCTTGAAGTCCGCCCGCCCGTTGGCCGGCAGGCTGGCGACGGGAGGCGGGAACGTCCAACCCTGCAGCGTGCGATCCTCGGCATCGAACAGCGTCGCGCGCAGGTCCGGGATGGCGCGCCGCCATCGCGTAGTGTTCTCGATCCGTCCGGACACGAGGAGGAAGGTCTGACCCTCCTTCTCCGTTCGCCCGGGGGCGTTGACGGTCAGGTTCAGCCCGAAACCCGAGGGCATGTAACTTATCCCCACCGCGGCGTAGATCGGCTCTGCGACCGGAAAAACGGCGATCACCCTTTCGGGGTATCGTGATGCCGCCGCGCCGATGCCGGCGAGCGCTGCGATCAGCGCAAGCCAGGCCATGCGCGCCGGCCACCGCCGCGGCGGCCGGCTTGGCTTCGTCTCCGACAGCGGGCGGTGCATGGCCGGTCGCGCCGGCCCGGCCTGGTCTCTGGCATGATGGGTCAGCGGTTCCTGTGCCGGACGCGGGCGATCGTCGGAACCGTCCTTCGCATCCACTGGGAAAGCCGGCAGGGGATCGGCGGGCGATGCCGACGCCATCGCGACCCTGGCGCCGCTCTCCTGGGTGGCGAACCAGGCGTTGCGGCACTTCCCGCAGCGTACCGTGCGGCCGTTCGCACCGATGGCCGTCGGATCGATCAGGAAGCGGGCAGTGCAGTTCGGGCAGGTAAGGATCATTCCGTCGCGGACCGGTGGGAGCCCGGCCCTTATAGAAGCCATGCCCCTTGACAGGCAAGGACCGGGCTTCCTAAAGCATCACCGCCGGGGCGGAGGACAGGCCGCTCCCGAACAGTCGAAGGCCCGTGATGGCATCGGGCGTTGAAGTGATCCGCTTCAAGAACGTCGGGCTCCGCTACGGCCCGGGCCCGGAAGTGCTCAAGGGCGTCTCGCTGTCGCTCGCGGCGGGCTCCTTCCGCTTCCTGACCGGCACCCGCGGGGCGGGAAAGACGTCGCTGTTGCGTCTGATGTAGCTTGCCC
>CAYFYS010000146.1:0-5744 GCA_964347365.1 uncultured Rhodospirillaceae bacterium
GATCGCCGCGTGGATGTCGGCAAGCTCTTCGTCTATCTTGGCTAACGCTGCGTCCGGTCCAGGCCAGTCGAAGCCAACCCGGGCCGCGCGGCGCTGCAGCTTCTGTGCGCGCATCAGGGCGGGCAGCGCACGCGCGATCCCGGCAAGCTTGCCGGGCGGGGTATCGCCGTCAGCCGCCGCCGCGCGCTCGCCGGCCTTGCGGTGTTCCCAGACCCGGTCGAGGACAACGAGATCCGACTCGCTGCTGCCACCGAAGACGTGTGGGTGGCGTCGGTGCATTTTCGCAATAATGCTCTGGACGACGTCATCGAAATCGAACGCGCCACATTCGCGGGCCATCTCGGCATGGAAGATCACCTGCAGCAGCAGATCGCCGAGTTCGTCGCGCAGCGCGGGCAGATCGTCCCGGTCGATCGCATCGGCAACCTCGTAGGCTTCCTCGATCGTATACGGAGCGATCGTCCGGAAAGTCTGCGCCGTGTCCCATGGGCAGCCGGCCTCGGGATCGCGCAGCCGGGTCATCACCGCGCGCAAGGCGGCGATGTCGTCTGTGGTTTCGATCGTCGTTTCAACGGGCATCGTGCGCATCCGGGAGATTTCGTTTGTGATGCCGAGTATAGCAGCGCCGGTCGTCCGCAGAAGGGCCGGCACGGGCGTCTCTACGGGGCTGCTGGCGCCGGCGACTTGTTCACGTAACCCGGAGGCAGTCCGTCATGATCACGAATGTCGCATAATATATGTTATGGAATTCGTATGATCATCCCATCGTGGCCGGGCTCGACATGATCCGGGGTAGCCGCCGCAAGCGCCCGGTAGTCGCTTTGGTGGTTCATGTGGGTCAGGATCGCGCGACGCGGTCGGATGCGCTCGAGCCAGGACCTGGTAATCGGCCAGTGGGCGTGCGTCGGGTGCGCCGGGCCGAGCCTCAGGCAGTCGACGATCCAGGTGTCGATGCCCGCAAGGCTTGCGAGGCTGGGTTCCGGCAAGGCGACGACATCGGTCGAATAGGCGAACTTGTTGAAACGGAACCCGGTGGAGCGCACATCGCCGTGTTCCTGGACGAAGGCGCCGACCGGGCGCCCCCTCACGACGAAGTCCCCCGCGACCGTCGGCTTTGGGATCAGGAACGGCGCATAGACCCCCTCGGAATCCGACGCGCCGAGGAAGAGATAAGGAAACCGGGTGCAAATTTCATCCAGAACCGCTGCTTCGGCAAAGACCTCGATCTGCGTACCGGTCAACCGCTGAATGCCGCGCAGATCGTCGATCCCGTGCACGTGATCGGCATGGGCGTGGGTGAACAGGACGGCGTCGATCCGTGAGATCCCGGCCACTAGGAGTTGCAGACGCAGATCCGGCGATGTGTCGACCAGGAGGTTGAGCCCGTCCCATTCGACGAAGATCGACGGGCGGAGACGCCGATTTCTGGGCTCGGCCGGATCGCAGCTGCCCCAGTCGCCACCGATCCGCGGCACGCCTTGCGAGCTGCCGCAGCCCAGGATCGTCACGCGCATCTCTGTAGACGTTCAGAAGATTTCTTAAACAATCTGAAGAAATTATCCGTCGTTTCTCGTGTGATTTCTTCGACGTCGAGCCTCTTGATTTCCGCAATTTTCGCAGCGGTGTGGACCACGAGGCATGGCTCGTTGCGCTTGCCCCGGTTGGGCACCGGTGCAAGGAAGGGAGCATCGGTCTCGACCAGAACCCGGTTCATTGGCACGACGCGGGCGATCTGGCGCAGCTCCTCGGACTTCTTGAATGTCAGGATGCCGGAAAACGAAATGTAAAGGCCCAGCTCCAGGGCCCTTTCGGCAAGCGCCCGACCGCTGGAAAAGCAGTGAAGGACGCCCGTGAAGCGCCCTTTGTCCATCTCCTGGCTCAAGATCTCGATCATGTCCTGATCGGCATCGCGGCTGTGGACGATCAGCGGCAGACCGGTCGCACGGGCGGCCGCGACATGGTTGCGGAAACTCTGCCGCTGGTCCTCGCGCGGGCTGCGGTCGTAGTGATAATCGAGCCCGGTTTCGCCGATGCCCACGACCTCCGGCAGCCCCGCCCCCGCCAGCAGTCGTTCGGCCGGAACAATGCCTTCGTCGGCGACATGATGGGGATGAACGCCTAGCGTGCAATCGACGATCCCAAAGGCACGCGCGATCTCAAGGATCGGCTCGAACCGACTGATCCTGGTACAGATCGTCACCATCCGGCCGATGCCTGCCGCGCGCGCGCGCGCGATGGTCTCATCACGGTCTCCGTCGAAGGCTTCGAAATCGAGATGGCAGTGGCTGTCGACCAGCATCAGGCGTCTTCCGGCACGGCATCGTCTTCGACATGGCGCGGAAAGACGGGGCTTGGCGCGGGCAGTGCAGTCCGGGCGGCCACCGCCTCGCCGAAATGCGCGAACGTGCGCGCGCTCGCCGGCACCGCGACCTGATCGAGGATCCGCCCCGCTGCATCGGGCATGAAGGGCTGCAGGATTATGGCGATGCGCCGGATCGCCTCCGCGAGCACGCACAAAACGGTTCCGGCGCGCGCGCGGTCCTCCCTGATCAGCGCCCAGGGCGCCTGATGGTCGACATAGGCGTTGGCTTGGCGCACGACGGCCCAGAGATCTTCCAGCGCCTCATGAAACGCCTGGTTGCGCATGTGTACGCGGGTAGCTTCCAAAACCGCCACAGCTTTATCCAGCAAAGCGCGGTCGGCATCCGTCCAAGGTCCGCTCGCCGGCATCGCGCCGTCGAAATAGCGCCGGATCATGGTCGCAACCCGTTGGACCAGATTGCCCAGGTCATTCGCCAGATCGCCATTGATGCGGTTGACGACCGCCCGGTGGGAGAAATCGCCGTCGCTGCCGAACGGGACCTCGCGCATCAGGAAGTAGCGGATCTGGTCCAGCCCGTAGCGCTCGATGACGGCGAAGGGGTCGATCACGTTGCCGAGCGACTTGGAGATCTTCCTGTCTTCGTTGGTCCACCACCCATGGGCAAAAACCCGCTTGGGCGGCGCGATTCCCGCGCCCATGAGGAAGGCCGGCCAGTAGACCGCATGAAAGCGCAGGATGTCCTTGCCGACCATGTGGAGATCGCACGGCCAGAACTTGCAGAAGTTCTCCGAGGCGACATCGGGATAACCCACCGCGGTCGCGTAGTTGGTCAGCGCGTCCAGCCACACATACATGATGTGGTCGGGATCGCCCGGCACCGTCACCCCCCATTTGAAGCTGGTGCGCGAGATCGACAGGTCGTTGAGCCCGGCCTTGACGAAGCTGATCACCTCGTTGCGGCGTGATCGCGGCGCGACCGCATCGGGATTGGCCTCGTAGAACGCCAGCAGCGGCTCCTGCCAGTTGGACAGGTCGAAAAAATATGACGGTTCCTCGACCCATTCGACCTCGGCGCCGGAGGGTGCGCGCTTGACCCCGTCGACCCCGACGGTGATCTCGTCTTCGCCGTAATAAGCCTCGTCGCGCACCGCGTACCAACCGGCATAGGAACCGAGATAGATGTGCCCGTTGTCCATCAGCGCCTGCCAGATCGCCTGCGAGGCTTTGGTGTGGCGCGGCTCGGTGGTGCGGATGAAGCCGTCGTTGGAGAAGTTCATCGCCTTGGCGAGGCTACGGAAGTTCTCCGAAACCTTGTCGGTGAAGGCCTGTGGCTCCATGCCCGCCTCCTGGGCCGATTTTTCGACCTTCTGGCCGTGCTCGTCGGTCCCGGTCAGGAAGAACACCTCATGGCCGTCCAGGCGCATGAAGCGGGCCAGTACGTCGCAGGCAAGTGTGGTGTAGGCGTGGCCGATATGCGGTGCGTCGTTGACGTAGTAGATCGGCGTGGTCAGGTAATAACGCTTCTCGCCGGGCATGGGCGCTCTCCGGGATGGCTGGCCAGCGCCAGAGCTTGTCAGCGCCGCATGACGGTTTGGAGCTGACCGAAGACACCGATTACGACCTGCTTGCGGTCGAGGTTCGCGCCCTCAGCCCGGGCGATCAGTGCGGCGGTCTTCTCCCATACCCTCACCAGGCTTTCAAGCCCGGCGCGCGTGATCACGTCCCCGGCGATCCTTGCCTCGCCGGGGACGATCTCGCCGCCCGCAAGCGCCATGGGCGCTGTAAACCCGGCCCGCGTGATGCGGGCGAGCCACCACAGCCACAGTTGCATCACCATCCGCCATGTCGCCTCGGCATCGCGTCGGGCCAGACGATCGCCGAAACCGTGCAGCGCCGGCATGTCGAGCGCAGGAAGATCGGCGAGAAGTCCCATGATCTCGCCGAGCAGTTCCAGGCCGCCCGCCTCGGTCATGGCCAGCGCCCGACCGATACTGCCTTCGGCAAGGATAAGCAGACCTTCCCGGTCCCCGACATCGGTCTCGGGCAGCATGCGCGTGGCCAGCTCCCGCATCACCGGCGCGGGAAGCCGGTCGAGCTTCAGCCTACAGCAGCGCGACCGTACCGTCGCCGACAGCCTGCCGGGGACATGAGAGACCACGAGAATCACGGTACGGTCCGGCGGTTCCTCGAGAACCTTCAGGAGCGCGTTGGCGCCGTTGACGTTAAGCGCGTCCGCGCTGTCCAGGATCACCACGCGCCAACCGGACTCGCCGGCGGTCAACGACAGAAACCGGCCCGCCGCGCGTACCGCATCGACGCCGATGACGCTGCGTGCGCCCGCACCCCCCTGCCCCGTCTCATGTGATACGACCATCAGGTCGGCATGCCCGCCCGATGCAACGCGGTGGAATACCGGATGATCGCTCGGTATGGCGAGCGCCCCATCTTGCGCGCCCTCGCCGTCTGCCAGAACGAACCGCGCGATCCGATAGGCCAGCGTCGCCTTGCCAATACCTGCCGGCCCGGTGATCAGCCACGCATGGGGCATCCGGCCTGACCGCCACCTGTCGAGCCAGGCGCTTTCAGCATCTTCGTGGCCCAACAGACAGGGGTTGCCGCGCGGCGGCGGAACCGCGTTCACCGCACCGCCTCGGGCAGCCGCCGATCGACGGCCTTCAGGATCGAAGCCGCGGTCGCGGCTTCGCCTCCGCGGGCATCGATCACCACGCAGCGTTCGGGTGCGTTTTTCGCAATCTGGAGAAAGCCTTCCCGAAGGCGCTGGTGAAAGACGAGCGGCTTCTTTTCGTAGCGGTCGCCGTGGGGTGAACGTGCGCGGGCGCGCTCCAGCCCGGCGGCCGCCTCGAGATCGAGGATGACCGTAAGGTCGGGCCGGAAGGCGTCCAGCGTCGCGGACTCGATGGCGGCGATGGCCCTGGTCGATCCGCCGGCGCCGTATCCCTGATAGGCCAGGGTGGAAGCCGCAAAGCGGTCGGAAATCACCCACACACCCTCGGCCAGGGCCGGCCGGATGGTTTTCTCGACATGTTCGCGCCGCGCGGCAAAGTACAGCAGCGCCTCGGAAATCGGATCCCAAGCGTATCCATCATCCGCGATCATCAGAGCACGGACGCGTTCCGCACCCGGCGTGCCGCCCGGCTCCCGTGTGGCGAGGATCGCATGTCCGCGTGCGTGCAGCGCCCGGACGAGGCGGGCGGCCTGCGTCGACTTCCCGGTGCCCTCTCCGCCTTCGAATGCGATGAAGCGGCCAAGCCTCACACCGGCAGGCGAATCGCCGCGATTCGTCCCACGGAACCCGACCGCCGATTGCCGGCCGGCGGGGCGCGAGCCTTTCCATCAACAGACATCTCGGGGAGACGGGGCTGCTCCCGGTCGGTCAATCGGAAACGCCCCAGGCATCGGG
>CAYFYS010000147.1:0-5737 GCA_964347365.1 uncultured Rhodospirillaceae bacterium
GGCGGCGCAACATATAGTCCGGGCTTACCCCCGGGGCAAGACCGCGCGATCCGATCAACCCTGCGGCGGGCGCAGACGGCGTATGCAGGCCCGGGCCGCGGCATCGAGGATCGCATTTACGTCGATCCCACAAGCTGTATACAGATCCGGGATGTTGCCGGACTGCCCGAACCGGTCCACGCCGAGCGGATAGATCCGGTGCCCGGCGACCGAGCCCAGCCAGGACAGCGCGGCCGGATGGCCGTCGAGCACGGTGATGATCGCCGCATCGGGCGACAGACGCTCCAGAAGGCGCTCGACATGGGCCACACCCAGCGACCGCCCGGCGATCCGCGCCCGGCGTGCTGCGGTCCATTCGCCGTGCAGCCGGTCGGGCGAGGTGATCGCCAGCAACCCGACACCGGGGATGTCCTCGCGGATCTGCGCAAGCGCGGCCTCGGCCTCGGGCGCAACGGCGCCCATGTAGGCGAGCGCGATCTCCGCGCCGTCGGACGGCGCGGGGCTGCGCCAGTACGCGCCTGCGATCGCGCCGGTCTGCCAGTCCTCACCGGCAGCGCGGGCGGGCTGGTCCAGCGTCCGGGTCGACAGCCGGAGGCAGACCGAACCGCCGTCATCGGCCTGCATGTGGCGGAACCCCCATCCCATGATCTCCGCCAGCTCGTCCACGAAGGCCGGCTCGAAGGCGGTCAGACCGGACTGGCCGAGCGTGATCAGAGGGGTTTCCTGTGACTGGTGCGCGCCGCCTTCGGGCGCGAGCGTCACGCCCGAAGGCGTGGCAACGACCATGAACCGCGCATCCTGGTAGCACGCGTAGTGCAGCGCATCGAGCCCGCGGCGGATGAACGGGTCATAGAGCGTGCCGATCGGCAGCATGCGGATGCCGAAGATCGACCCGGCGAGGCCGAAGGCCGACAGGGTCAGGAAAAGGTTGTTCTCCGCGATGCCGAGTTCGACATGCTGACCCTTGGGTGACAGCGACCAGCGCTGCGGCGAAAGCACCGCCTCTTCGGCGAAGACGTCCGATTCGGTCTCGCGGTTGAAGATCCCGCGCCGGTTGACCCACGCTCCGAGATTGGTCGAAACCGTCACGTCGGGCGAGGTAGTGACGATCCGATCGGCGAGTTCGGAGCTGTTACGGGCGATTTCGTTGAGGATACGCCCGAAACCGTCCTGCGTCGAAAGCGTCGCCCGCCCGGGCCGATCCAGGGTCGCCGGTACCGTGATCGCCGGCGGTGCGTGCCGGCGGGAGCGCCCGGCTGCGAACGGGACGTCGCGAAGGAAACGTTCCAGCGCGGACGCCTCGACGTCGAGCCCGGCGAAGCGCGACCATTCCTCGCCCTCGCCGATCGACATCTCGGCGCGGAAGACGTCCATCTGTTCGGGCGTCATCAGCCCGGCGTGATTGTCCTTGTGCCCGGCGAACGGCAGGCCGAACCCTTTAGTCGTATAGCAGATGAAGCAGGTAGGCCGGTCGTCGGTGACCGCACCGAAGGCGGTACGCAGCGCATCGAGGTCGTTGCCGGCAAGGTTGGTCATCAGCGCATGCAGGCCGGCATCGTCCCGGGACTCGATCAGCCGGCGGACGCAGGGCGCGCCGCCGATGTCACGGATCAGGCGCTCGCGCCAGCCCGCACCGCCCTTGAAGGTCAGCGCCGAATAGAGCGAGTTCGGGCATTGGTCGATCCAGTGCCTGAGCGCCTCGCCGCCGGGTTCGGCGAAGGCGTGCATCAGCGCGCTGCCGTATTTCAGGGTCTCGACACGCCAGCCCACCGATCGGAACAGCGCATCGATCCGGCCGAACAGACGATCAGAGACCACCGAGTCCAGACTCTGCCGGTTGTAGTCGACGATCCACCAGATGTTGCGGACATCGTGCTTCCAGCTTTCCAGCAGGGCCTCGAAGATGTTCCCCTCGTCCAGCTCCGCATCACCGACCAGCGCAATCATCCGACCGCGCCGATCATCGTCGATCAGACCCTTCAGGGTCAGATAATCCTGCGCCAGGGCGGCAAGGATGGTTTGTGCCGCGCCGAGTCCGACCGAACCGGTGGAAAAATCGACATCGTCGTCGTCCTTCGTCCGCGAGGGGTAGGACTGCGCCCCGTCGAGCGCGCGGAACCGCTCCAGGCGCTGGCGGCTTTCGTTGCCCAGCAGGTATTGAATCGCATGGAACAGGGGGGCGGCGTGCGGCTTGACAGCCACCCGGTCTTCGGGTCGCAAAACGTCGAAGTAGAGCGCCGTCATGATCGAAGCCATCGATGCGCAGGACGCTTGGTGGCCGCCCACCTTCAGCCCGTCCAGGCCGGGCCGCAGGTGGTTCGCGTGATGGATCGTCCATGAGGCGAGCCACAGCACCTTGCGTTCAAGCGCGGCCAGACAGGCGCGGCGGTGCGCCTGCGCATCGGCCCGGGGCGGGCCGCGGTCGGCAAGTCCGTGGGCGTTCGATGTCATGAGCCGTTCCGGTACCACCGGGATGGGAAATCATAGAAGCGCGAATAAAGATATATCTTGCGATTTCGCACTTGTTCCGCCGTCGTTACACAACGATCGTTCAAAAAACCCCATTTCGTGGAGCGTTCGTGCCAATGGCCCGTCCGGACGACATAGACCGGCGAATTCTGGCCGCGCTTCAAGTCAACGCGCGGATGTCCAATGCCGAGCTCGCAGACAGGGTAGGGCTGTCGCCCTCGCCCTGTCTGCGACGGGTCCGCGCCCTGGAAGAGGCCGGCGTGATCAAGCGCTACGCAACGCTGCTGGAGCCGGCCGCCCTCGGCCTGCCGATCTCGGTCTTCGTACAGGTCAGCCTCGAACGCCAGGTCGAACACGCCCTGGACGCCTTCGAGAAGGCGATGCTGGACCGCCCGGAGGTGATGGAATGCTACCTGATGACCGGTGATGCCGACTATCTGCTGCGCGTGGTGGTCTCCGACCTGACCGCTTATGAGCGTTTCCTGAAGGACCACCTCACCCGAGTTCCCGAGATCGCCTCGATAAAGTCGAGCTTTGCACTGAACCAGGTCAAGTATGCGACCGCCTTGCCGCTCGATCCCGCGACTGCCACGGTTGCACAGGCCTGGGCGCACACCGCACGGCAGCACGGCGGGCGGAAGAGCCGATAAGGACAAACGCCGATATCGGGCGGCACCGGCGCGGCCTGGCAGCCGCGCGCGGTCGGCGCCCGGCGGGATCGATCATCCGGCCCGGGTGTAGGTCCGCGGCGCGCCGCCGAGCAGGTGACGGAAATAGGAAACCGTCTCACGCAGCCCGTCTCGGAGCGCGACCGTGGGCCGCCAGTCCAACACCGTCGCGGCCGTCGTGATGTCCGGGCAGCGGTGCCGCGGGTCGTCCCGGGGCAACGGGTGGTAGGCCAGCTTGGATCGTGAACCGGTCAACGCGATCGTCAACTCGGCTAGCTCGGCGATGGTGAATTCGGCAGGATTGCCCAGGTTAACGGGTCCGGTGACGGCGTGTCCGGTCGCCATCATCCGGACCATGGCCTCGACCAGGTCGGTGACGTAGCAGAACGACCGGCTCTGGGTGCCGTCTCCATAGATCGAAATGTCTTCGCCCGAGAGCGCCTGGACGATGAAGTTCGATACCACCCGACCATCGGCGGGATGCATGCGCGGACCGTAGGTGTTGAAGATGCGTACCACCTTGACCGCCAGATCATGCTGCTGGCGGTAGTCGAAGAACAACGTCTCGGCGCAGCGCTTGCCTTCGTCGTAGCAGGCGCGCGGGCCGATCGGGTTGACCCTGCCCCAATAGCTCTCGACCTGCGGATGGATTTCCGGATCGCCATAGATCTCCGACGTTGAAGCCTGCAGGATCGGCACCTTCAGACGCTTGGCCAGTCCGAGCATGTTGATTGAACCGATGACACTCGTCTTGGTGGTCTGCACCGGATCGCGTTGATAATGGATCGGCGAGGCCGGACAGGCCAGGTTGTAGATCTGATCCACCTCGACATAGAGCGGAAACGTGATGTCGTGGCGTACCGCCTCGAAGGAAGGCCTGCCCGCAAGACCGGCGATGTTCGACCGCCTGCCGGTGAAATAGTTGTCCACGCAGATCACTTCCGCGCCGGTCTCCAACAGCCGCTCGCAGAGGAACGAGCCGATGAAGCCGGCACCTCCGGTCACCACGATCCTTGGAACATCCGTCAACGTCGCCCCTCATGCCCGGTGGAAATTCCAGCCCGGAGTATGGCGGTTTGGACCCGGTCTGCAATCCGGGCCGTCGCAGGACCTGCGCATCCTGGCCGTCCTGCGCTCTGGTTGACGCAATGTTACGGCCGTACGGGAACGCTCGTCCGACAGGCGGGACAACGCTGCGGCCGGCAGGACTTCTCGCTGCGTCCGCGGGTCAGGCGGCCTTTTCCGCCAAGGTGTAGTCGAACGCGATCGGCTCGATGTCACCGGCGAAAATCTCCGCAATCCTGCGGTCGGGCAGTGGTTCGCCGAACTGGCCGTTGCGCATACGCACACGATATCGAAGCTGGCTGAGGACCAGATCTCGGGCGAGATCCCAGTCGGTCTCCTCGGCCGGCAGCCCGCCGAAGCCGGTGATGCCCCTGAGCATGTGGCCGACCTCGTCGTCATAGACCCGCTGACAGGCGGCGGCGATCCGGTCGTCGACTCCGCCGCGGCCGGCGAGCTTCGCACCCTCGGAATAAAGCGTGCAATAGCCGCCCTCGGTGAAGCTCAGCGCCGCCTGGCCGAGCGCGCCGTGGGTTTGCCGCATCCGATGGCGATAGTCGTCCAGCGCCCTGCCCTCGGTCCAGTTCTCCAGCATGCCGGGCGCGAGCCCGGGATCGCCCGGCGCGCCGAGGCTGTCATAGACATCGGCGAACAGGCAGTAATGGTGGTACTCGGTATAGAGCGCCTCGACGAGGTCCAGGAGCACGTGCCGGTCCAGCCCGTGGTCGAGATCCGCCCGCCGGGCGATCATCTCCCGGCCGAGCTCGACCATATGGCCGTGCTCGGGCTCGCCGAAGCCCGAACCGAAGAACTCCTTGAAGCACTGTCGCTTGAGCCAGACGCGGTCGGTCTCCCCGGTGCGCGTCGTCGAATCGAAATAGGTCCGCACCACCTCGGCCTCGCCAGCCCACAACGGCGCGCTGGCTTCGATCAGATCCCTGAGATGATCGTTCATCGGCCCAGCCTCCCCCTGTCCGCAACCAGTCTACCCGTGCGCGCGGTGCTGGAAACCACCTCGGCCGCAAAGGCAAACTTTACGAAGAGTTCCTTACTTCAGGACCGGAACCCCTTTGGCCATCAGCGCCAGCCTCCTGCAGAGCTTCAACAGCGGGTAAGCGAGCCAAGCTACCGCGCGCGAACCGAGCACGGGGCGGTTCAAGATGCCGAACACGCCCTTCTTCCGCGACGGGAGCGCCAGGGTGTGCAGGGCCTCGTCGCCGAACCAGTATCGTCCGTTCGTTTTCAGCGCCATGCCTCTGTTGAGATCCCAGGGCAAGGCTTTGATCTCGTCCACGATCGGCCCCCCATCGCGGGCGTTCACGAGTATGAGCGCGCCGACGGCGTTTCTCACAGCAACCATGCGTGCGTAGTGCGAACAAAACGGACACTCGCCATCATACACCAGCCACGCCGTCCCCTCTTCCTTCTCTGGACGCCTCCAGACCGCCCACGCACGGAAGGGAATGCCGAGTATCGGCAGCGACCGCGCCGGCGCCAACAGTGAGGACCGCGCCGCGGCGAACGGCGAAAAGACCAGG
>CAYFYS010000148.1:0-5736 GCA_964347365.1 uncultured Rhodospirillaceae bacterium
AACATCGGCGATCCGCGCCTCCTGAAGCGCATCGCCGGCGAGACGGGAGCCGTCATTGGCGGCCCGCTTTATCCCGGTGCGCTATCCGGCCCGGACGGTCCGGCAGCGACCTACCTCGACATGATGCGGCACAACGCAACGACGCTCGCCCAAGCGCTGACTTCGTAAGGCGGGGCGCGGCCTTTCCCGCCGGCGCCGCCCGCGCCCCGCCTCCGGGTCTGCCTCAGGCTGCGGCGCGCTGGGCCTCGGGGATCACCGTACCACCGCGGGTCATCGCCTTGCCGTCGAGCGAGACCGAGCAGTTGCGCATCGGGATGTCGATGTGGCACGGCGTGTTGCGCTTGCCGCCGGCCTCGGTGTTGGGGCCGGTCGAGAACAGGAAGTTGCCGTAGAACGACCGCCCGTCCATGCCGATCGAGGCGTCCTTGTCGTACATGCCCAGCGCCGTCCACTGCGCCTTGGGCTGAAGCCCCCAGCCGAGATGGGCGATCGCGAACGCCTCCGGGTCGTCGAAGGACTCCATGTATTCCCGCAGATAGTCGGCCTCGAACCCGCCATCGATGCCGGTGATGAACCCCGACTGGATCGAAATCTCGATCGGCGTGCGCACATAGGACTTGAACGGGAAGATGATGTCCCCGGCATCGAGCACGACCGTGCCCTCAGCCGTCTTCTCGTTCGGCCAAGTCGCCAGGAAGCCGCTCGGCCAATGGTCCCAGCGCCCCGGCTCGTCGGCGAAGCCGTACTCCTCCAGGATCGGGAAGGCGCCGATCCTGCACGAAAAGTCGGTGCCCGAGGGCGAGGTGACCGTCATCCGTCCGGCCTTCCTGATCTCGGCCGAGGCGGCCTTGACGCGGCGCTTGTCGTCGGCCGTCGGCATCATGCGGGCGAGGATCTCCGGCGGCTCGACGGCGAGCAGCATGCGGGTGCCCGATTTCAGGATCTCCTCCTGTTCCGGGGAATGCAGCAGCATCATCAGATCGATCACCATGACGGCGCGTTACATCGCCTCCATCGCCGCCGGATTGCCGTCGAGCGGCGTCGCCCCGACATACGCGCTGGGGTCGGTGCCGATCGCCCTGGCCTCGTCGATCGGCGGCAGATCGATGCGAAAGACCGTCGCGCCCAGCGCCTGGGCGGCAGACATCGAAGCCTCGATATAGCGCGGGTTGGAGTCCTTCCCGGTCAGGGCGACCACCGTCTCGCCCCGTTGGACCTTGGAAAGTTCCAGGACCTCACGCCACATCGCGTGCAGACGCGCATCGCTTACCGGCATCGTTGCCTCCCAGTGGAATGAACCTGTTCCGTTTTAGCGTCAAACGGGATCGGCGGCGAGAGGTGATTGCCGGCTTGCGCACGTCACCGGGCTGGACCACCATCCCAGCCGGTGAACCACGGACACGGAGTTGGGCGATGGAACGGGTCAGACACGAGGTCCCGCGCGCGTTGAGAGGTGTCTCGATCGAGGAGCTGGCGCGCACCCGGGTGGTGCGGTTCGCCGATCTCGAGCCGGACTGGGACGCCTTCGCCGATTCCCGGGTGGAGGGAAGGCGCCGTGCGCAGTTCCGCATGATCGGCGGCGGCGGGTCGGGCAAGGACGACCCCGACGCCCTGCCGGCCGGCGGCTTCACGCTGTCGATGATGATCCTGCCGCCGGGCCAGGGCGGGTCCGCCCACACCCACGAGGTCGAGGAGACGTTCTTCGTGCTCAAGGGCAGGCTGACGGTCTTCTTCCAGGACGATGACGGCCGCCGTGCCGTGGCCACGCTCGGCCCCTACGATGCCGTCTCCTGCCCGGCCGGCGTCCCGCACGGCTTCCAGAACGACGGCGAGGAGGATGTGCTGATGCAGACCATGATCGGCACCGGCAAGCCCGGCCCGATCGGCTTCATCGAAGAGGACATCTACGCCGAAGAGATCGAGCGCCGCGCCGCCCGGGTCTGATACGGTGCGCCACCCCCGAAGAGGGTGCGGCTGAAAATCCGGCGCCGTCGTGGCGTCGCCGCCGCTGCAGTGTACCGTCACAGAGGGGGGATTGCGGCATCCCGGTGCCCGCTGCCGATCCGATGTCCAATCCAGGTCCGCACGCGATGCCGGGCTGGAAAGGCGGCGCGCCGTCCGAGCGGCCGCGGCTGGCAGCAGCGAGAAGCCCTTGACGGCGTGCGGGCGCCGGGCCACCGCTGCCTGCGCTTTCGCTGTCGGTGATCGCGCCTGACTTGCAATTGAGAATGTATTGCAATACCGTCGGGCGCGGTTGCCGACTGCGGGCGCCGGCGCACGCCCCGCGATCGCTCGAATGGGGAAAGTGTGGCAGGGCTGGGATCTTCTTTCACCCGGCTTGCCGGCGGGGCGCGCGGCAGGGCGCGGCCCCCCGACGCATGGTCGGTCCTGCCGGTGGCCTTCGCCGTCGTCATCGCCACGCCGGTCCTGGTCATCCTCGCCCATGTCCTCGTCCCGACCGGGGAGATCTGGGCCCATCTCGCCGATACGGTTCTGCTGCGCTATGTCGGCAACACGCTGGTCCTGATCTTCGGTGTCGGGATCGGAACGTTCGTCATCGGCGTCGGCACCGCCTGGCTGGTCACCATGGCGCAATTCCCCTTGCGCGGAATCTACGAATGGGCGCTGCTGCTGCCGTTCGCCTTGCCCGCCTACGTGCTGGCATACACCTATACCGGGCTGCTCGATGCCGGCGGGCCGATCCAGGAATGGCTGCGGGCCGATCTGGCCATGGCCGGGGTGTCCGGCTGGTTCCCGGAGATTCGCTCACTCGCCGGCGCGGTGGCCATGTTGACGCTTGCGCTCTACCCCTATGTCTACATGCTCGCCCGGGTAGCTTTTCTGGAGCAGACCACAGGTCTGATCGAGGTGAGCCGGACCCTGGGGCGTGGGCCGTGGCGGACCTTCGTTGCGGTGTCCCTGCCGATGGGCCGGCCCGGCATCACCGCCGGACTCGCGCTGGTGCTGATGGAAACGCTCAACGACTACGGCACGGTCGAGTTCTTTGCCGTCGATACCTTCACCACCGGTATCTACCGCACTTGGTTCGGGCTCGGCGAGCCGGCGGCGGCGGCCCAGCTTGCGGCGATCCTGATGCTGTTCGTCTGCGCGATTCTGATTGGCGAACGGGTCTCGCGTCGCGGCGGCCGGGTTCATCAGACGACCCGTCGGACGTATCAGCGGCCGGGCCGGACCCTTGGCGGTGCGCGCGGCCTGGCGGCCTCGGGCGCGTGCGCGCTGCCGATCCTGTTCGGATTCGTACTGCCCGCGGTTGCGCTCGCGATCTGGACGGCCGACAACGCGGCCGAGCTCCTCGACTGGCGTTACGCGGGATTCGCCTTCAACAGCTTCTTCCTCTCCGCGCTGACCGCGGTGATCGCCGTCTCGGCGGCGTTGATCTTCGTCTACGGCATCCGGCTCACCGGGCGGCCGGAGGTCGTCGTCTCGACCCGGCTGGCGGGTCTGGGCTACGCCGTCCCGGGCTCGGTGATCGCAGTCGGGATCCTGCTCTTCTCCGCACGTTTCGACAATACTGTCGATCTCTGGGCGCGGCAGACGCTGGGGGTGTCCACCGGGCTGTTGTTCACCGGTACGGTGGCGGGCGTGGTCTTCGCCTATCTGGTCCGCTTCATGGCGATTTCGATCGGCACCGTGGAGAGCTCGCTTGCCCGGATCACGCCGAACATGGACGCTGCGGCGCGCAGCCTGGGGCAGAAACCGCTCGGCGTGCTCATGCGCGTGCATCTGCCGCTGATGTGGGGGAGCCTCGCGACCGCATGCCTGCTGGTCTTCGTCGATGTGATGAAGGAGCTGCCTGCAACGCTGATCCTCAGGCCGTTCAATTTCGATACCCTGGCGGTCCGGGCCCACCAGCTCGCCTCCGACGAGCGGCTCGCGCTCGCCGCCGGTCCGGCGCTGGGCATCGTCGCGGTGGGTATCCTGCCGGTCGTCCTTCTGAGCCGGTCGATCCGCCATCTGCACGATGCGCGCGAGGTCCGGGCATGAAAGAGGGAGCGAAGATCGGCCCCGGCCTTGAGGTCGCGCGCCTCAGCCACGCCTTCGACTCCCGGACCGTCGTCTGCGAGGCGAGCCTTGCGGTCAGTCCGGGCGAGATCCTCTGCCTGTTCGGCCCCTCCGGCTGCGGCAAATCCACCCTGCTCCGGGTCATCGCCGGGCTCGAACCGCTGCAGGAAGGCCGGATCTTCATCGAGGGCCGCACGGTCGCCGATCCCGCCACCCATGTCGCCCCCGAGGACCGCTCGGTCACGCTGCTTTTCCAGGATTTCGCCCTGTTCCCGCACCTCAGCGTGATCGAGAACGTAACCTTCGGCCTGCGTCACCTGAGCCTGGACAAGCGCCTGGAACGCGCCCGCGAGGTGCTGCGGCAAGTCGGCATGATCGATTACGCCGACAAGTTTCCGCACACACTGTCGGGCGGCGAACAGCAGCGCGTGGCGCTTGCCCGTGCGCGGGCGCGGCGGCCCCGGGTGATGCTTCTGGACGAGCCGTTCTCCAGCCTCGATCTGCGGCTGCGCAACAGGCTGCGCGACCTGGTGCTTCATGTGCTCAAGCGGACCAGCGCGGCCACTGTCATCGTCACCCATGACCCGGAGGAGGCGATGTTCATGGGCGATCGGATCGCGGTGATGCTGGAGGGGCGCATCGTCCAGACCGGCACCCCGCAGCAGCTCTACCATGCCCCGGCAACACCGTTCGTCGCCGGATTGTTTGGCGAGGTGAACCGGATGACAGGGTCGGTGCGGGACGGCCATGTCCAGACCCCGCTCGGCAGGATCTGCGCACCCGGGTTTGAAGACGGTATCGACGTCGATGTGCTGCTGCGTCCGGAATCCCTGTCGATCGGCCCGCCCGGTCGCGGTGGGGAATGGAACGCCGTCGCCCGTGTCGAAATGGCGCGGATGCTGGGCTACACCAACGTCGTCCATCTGTCCGTGCCCGCGCACGGCGGCGCGCCGGTGCATCTCCATGCCCGTACCATGGGGCCGGATCTGCCGAACCCTGCCGACGAGGTCGGCGTTCGCCTGGACGGCGATCAGGTGTTCGTGTTCGCGTCCACCGGACCGGGCGAGGGCGGGGACCGGTAGCCGGGCCGGCGGCGTTGCGGGCATTTCGGCTTTCTGCCATCATCCACAGGGACGGGAATGACCGCCTCGTGCAGCAGGAGTGCCCACCATGGGAACATTCAGCATCTGGCATTGGATCATCGTCCTGGTCGTGGTTCTTGTCCTGTTCGGCGGCGGTGGAAAGCTGTCCCGCCTGATGGGCGATGCCGCGCGCGGCATCAATGCCTTCAAGAAGGGACTCAAGGAGTCCGAGAAGGGCGGCAAGATCGAGGCCGAGGCCGAGGCGCCGCCGAAGGAGATCCGGGCCGAGGTGCGGGAAGGCGACGAAGCCGCGAAGAGTTAGGCGATGGGCATGCACGCCGATGGTTTCGCCAGCACCCTCATCGGTGTTCGATGAAGGAAGCCGGCCCGGCACGGATTCCGCGCTGAGCCGCGGCCCATCGTCCCGCAGGCCCGCCGATGCTTGATATCGGTAGCTGGGAATTCCTGATCGTCATCGTGATCGCGCTGATGGTGATCGGCCCCAAGGACCTGCCGGCGCTTGTACGGAACGTGAGCGCATGGATCCGGCAGGCAAGGGGGCTCGCCCGCGAATTCCAGTCCGGGCTCGAGGACATGGCGCGTGAGACCGAACTCGACAAGATGACCGAGG
>CAYFYS010000149.1:0-5718 GCA_964347365.1 uncultured Rhodospirillaceae bacterium
ATGTGCCAGCGTCGTCTTGCCGAGTCCCGGCGGGCCGTGCAGCAATACGTGGTCCAGAGCCTCGCCGCGCGCCCTTGCCGCCTCGACGAACACCGCCAGGTTGCGCCGCAGCCGGGCCTGTCCGACGAACTCGGCGAGCTGGCGCGGCCGGATCGCGCCTTCGCCGGAATCGCGCTCGACATCGTAGCCGGCGCCGACCGGGCCGGGTGCGTTCACGCGCCGAGCTCCCGCAATCCAGCGTGGATCAGTGTCTCGACCGCAGCACCCGGACCGAGGTCGCGCGCGGCATGGGCGACCGCAGAAAAGGCATCGCCCCGCCCGTAGCCCAGATTGACCAGAGCCGAGACGGCGTCGTCCTGCGCAGCCGGCCGCGAAATCGGCGGCACGCCGGTGCGTCCGGCCGACGGTTCTTCGATACCCGCCACCTTGTCCTTCAGCTCGGCGATGATCCGCCCGGCGAGTTTCGGGCCGACACCGGGCGCCTGAGCGAGCATCGCCCTGTCCGCGCCGATCAGCGCATCGGACAGGCGGTCGGGGCCGAGCGCCGACAGGATCGCCAGCGCGAGGCGGGCGCCCACCCCCTGGACGGTAGTCAGCAGCCGGAACCACGCGCGCTCGGACACGGCGGTGAAGCCGTAGAGGTGGATATGGTCCTCGCGCACATGGGTCTCGATATGCAGGCTCATCGGTTGGCCCGGCCCGGGCAGCGCCTCGCGGGTCCTCGTGGAGCAGAACACCAGATAGCCGACGCCGCCGACATCAAGGATCAGCGAGTCCTCGCCCGCGGTGTCGAGCGTGCCCGACAGCTTGGCGATCACCGACGCGCCTCCGCCGGAGCGCCCGCCCAACGCTGCCGGGTCGCGCGGTGATGCGCATGGCAGATCGCGACCGCCAGCGCATCGGCGGAATCGCCCGTGGCCGTGCCGGCATCGGGAAGAAGCGCCCTGACCATGGCGACGATCTGACGTTTTTCGGCGTGGCCCGCGCCGACCAGCGATTTCTTGACCAGGTTGGCCGGGTATTCCGCGACCGCGATCCCGGCCTCGGCGGGCGCCAACAGCACGACCCCGCGGGCCTGGCCGAGCAGCAGCGCCGAGGCCGGGTTGCGGTTCACGAAGGTCTCCTCCACCGCCGCCTCGTCCGGTCTGTGGGTCTCGATGACCGCGGCCAGCGCCCTGTGGAGCGCCGCCAAGCGTTCGGCCAGACTGACCGCGGGCGGCGGTCGGATGGTGCCGTGGGCGACATGGCGCAGCCGGTTCGCCACCGCATCGATCACCCCCCACCCGGTGACGCGCAGGCCGGGATCGAGCCCGAGGAACCTCATGCCGGGATCCCGCTACGCGCCATCGGCTCACATCCCCGGCTTCGCCGCCGCACCCTGGGCAAGGTTGAAATTCGCCGCAATCGACTGGACGTCGTCGTTGTCTTCCAAGGCTTCGAGCAGCTTGAAGAGCGCGTCCGCGCCGTCCTCGTCGAGATCGACCGTGGTCTGCGGCCGCCAAGCCAGCGCAGCGCTTTCGGCCGCCGCGAAGCGGTCTTCCAGCGCACCGCGCACCGCGTTGAAGTCCTGCGGAGCGCACAGCACCTCGTGGCCGTCATCAGCGGTATCGACCTCGTTCGCCCCGGCTTCCAGCGCGGCTTCGAACATCTCCTCGGCCGATGCCCGCTCGCGCGGGAAGCGCACCGTTCCGACGCGCTCGAACAGGAAGGCGACGCTGTTGGTCTCGCCCAGCGCCCCGCCGTGCTTGGCGAACGCCGCGCGGACCTCGCCTGCGGTACGGTTGCGGTTATCGGTCAGCGCCTCGACGATGATCGCCACCCCGGCCGGTCCGTAGCCCTCGTAGCGGACCTCGTCGTACTGCTCGCCGTCCTCGGCCTCGGAGCCGCGGCGGATCGCGCGCTCGATCGTCTCCCCGCTCATGTTGGCCGCCCTTGCCGACAGCACCGCCGCGCGCAGCCGTGGGTTATGCTCCGGGTCGGGCAGGCCGGCGCGCGCCGCCACCGCGAGCTCGCGAATCAAGCGGGTGAACAGCTTCGCGCGCCGGGCGTCCTGTGCGCCCTTGCGGTGCATGATATTCTTGAATTTGGAATGGCCGGCCATGCAACCCCGAACCGCCTGGAGGCTCCGGCATCCGATCCCGGGCGGGCGGCGTTCGGACGACACCGACCCGACGGGTTCCTGAAACCGCACGATCGAGCCCCACACCCATAAGGGGCCAATATGGCAAGAATTTGGCTTCGCGGTAACGCCCTGTCGTGCAATACCGATTCGGCTCAGCCGGTGCCGAGTTCCGGCATCGCCTCGGCCAGGCGCCCGCCCAGCCGCACCGGGGTGATGCGCGTGGTCAGGCCGGACGCATCGTCGAGTTCGGCCAGGGTTGCGCACAAAGTCGCCGGGCCGTCGGCGGCCTCCAGCCGCTGGGTCGGCATCTTGCGCACGAAACGCTCCACCGAGAGGGCCTTTTTCATGCCGATCACCGAATCGTAGTCGCCGCACATGCCGATATCGCTCTGGTATCCGGTGCCGCCGGGCAGGATCTGGGCATCGGCGGTCGGGACATGGGTGTGGGTGCCCACCACCACGGAGACCCGACCGTCGAGATAGTGGCCCATCGCCATTTTCTCGCTTGTCGCCTCGCCGTGGAAATCGACCACGATCGCGTGCACCGTGCGCGCCAGCCCGTCGCGCTCCAGCGCGGCGGCGGCGAAGGCGAACGGGTCGTCCAGCGGGTCCATGAACAGCCGCGCCATCATGTGCAGGACCAGGACCTTGCGGCCACGCCGGTCGGCGAAGACGCCCGCGCCCCGACCGGGTGTCGATCGGGGATAGTTGCCGGGCCTGAGCAGGCGCGGCTCGCGGTCGAAATGGGGAATGATCTCGCGCTGGTCGAAGACGTGGTTGCCGGTGGTGATCGCATCGGCCCCGGCGGCGAACAGGTCCTCGCAGATTTTCGGCGTGATGCCGAACCCGCCGGCCGCGTTCTCGCCGTTGACCGCAACGAAATCAAGGTCCAGCGCGCGCCGCAGCTCCGGCAGACGCCTTGTGAGGACGGTGCGGCCGGACCGTCCGACCACGTCGCCGCAGACCAGTATCCGCATTCACCTTCCCCGCCCTTGGGCGCCGCAGCGCAGCGTGCGCACCTCGCTCAGCACCCAGTCGACCCGCTGGTCGCCGGCGCCTGCGGGCACCGCCTTGCGGATCTGGACATCATAGCCGATCGCGATCACGCACACCGTCGATGCCGCACGCAGCGCGCCGATGGTGCGGTCGTAGAACCCGCCGCCATAGCCCAGCCTGCACCCGGCCGGATCGGCTGCGAGCATCGGCGCGACCACGATATCGGGCATGACGTGGTGCGCTTCCGGGCACGGCTCGGCGATCCCGAAAAGGCCGTCGGCCAGCCGATCGCCCGGTCGCCAGCACCGGAAGGACAAAGGCTCGCCGCGCGCAACCACGCACGGCAGCGCGCACGTCCAGCCGCGCCGGCAGAGCGCCTCCAGCAGCGGTCGCGGGTCGAGCTCCGTGTCGATCGGCCAGTAGCCGGAAATCGCCGGTGGCGGGTCGGCATGCGCAAACAGTCCAAGGAACCGGTCGCGCACCGCCGCCGCGGCGGCGACCGCATCGCCGTTCCAGGCCGCCCGGGCGGCGGTCATCTCCACGCGCAGAACGCGCTTGGCTTCTCGCAGGCTGGCGGCAGGGATCGGCGGTCTCCTCGCCGATGGTACGGCCGGGCCGGCGGCGCACCCGCACGAAAGGCGGAGCCGCCGCGGCCGGCCCGCCACACATGTCCTCCGCGGCCTGCTTCCGCAGGTGGGCACCATGTACCGGGGCCGCAACCCCGGCAGGGACAGCTCCCGAGAGGTCGATATTGGCCCCGGGGACAAATGGTTTCGCGAACCGGGCAGCCCCGCCCGCGTGATGTCTAGGCGCGTTCGAGCTCGGCCGCAATACCGTCGATGCGCGCAGCGATGGCTTCGATGCGCGCGGCGAGCCCGGCGTCGTCGTCACGCGACGCGGGTGCGGGCGGCCCTTCGGCGTAAGATGCACGCCCGACCGTAGACAGGGCCGCACGCGCCTCCAACAGCTCGTCAGCCACCAGCAGGCCGACCATCACCAGCAGCCGGGCATCGCCGACCTGGCCGAACGCAGCGGCCATCTCCCGGACGCGGCCGTCGATATAGACGGCAAGTTTCGACAGGTGGTCCTCCTGGCCCTCGCCGCAGGCGATCTGGTAGCGCCGGCCGTTGATGTTGACCTCCACCTGCGGCATTGCGGCCGGCTCCGCCGTTCAGCGCCCGAGCAGGCCGCGCACCCGCTCGGTCGTCCGCTCCAGGCGCTCCGAGACCGCCCGCGCCTCGCGCAGCAGGCTGTCGTGACGCGCCTTGGTCTGGGCGAGTTCGCCCGCCATCGACGACCGGCCGCGCATGGCCGCCTCCAGCCGGGCGAGCGCGGTGGTGAGCTTCTCCTGGGCTTCGTCGAGTCGCGTCATGGACGGCTCCGGAGACGGGCCGGGGCGGCCGTCAAACTACGCCGGCGGCGCACGTGCGGTCAACAAACCGGACCGGAACGGCCGGCGCGGTTGATCGGGGCGCACCGGGCAGTCACCATGGCGCCGTGCCCGAACCACCGCGATCGGTGATCGTCCACAACTTGGCGCACGCCCGCGCGGCCGCCGAAGCGGCCGCGGCCGGCGGGGGCCCGGTGCCGCTCCTCACCGCCGCGGGAGCCGCCGGCTATGCGGGCCCGGCGTGGTTCGCCGAGGTCATCGCCCGGGCAAGGTGCGCCCATCCCGCGGCCGCCATCGAGGCCGTGCTGGATTGCGGCCAGTCGCCGGGCGACGTGCTGGCGGCGCTGCGCCACGGGATCGGTGCGGTCCGCTACGACGGCCCGGCTGCGATGCGGCGCAAGCTCGCCGCCATTGCCGCCGCCCGGGGCGCACGGCTCGACCGCGGACGGGAAGCGGCGCTCGATCTCGACGGCATCGCCGATCCCGCGGGCGCCGTGGCTGCGCTGCTGGCCGGCCGGCCTTGCGGGCCGCATCGATCGGCTTAAATTGACCGATTATCGACGCGGCCGCGCCGTCGGATGTGGCATTGTACGGCCGTTCGATCCGCGATGGAGGTCTCGACATGAGAGTGACCCAGAAGGTCAGAAAGATCCTCGCCGGCTATGAGAGCGACAATCCGGGCACCAAGGCGAACCTCGCCCGGATCCTGATGCACGGCCGGCTCGGCGGCACCGGGCGGCTGGTGATCCTGCCGGTCGACCAGGGCTTCGAACACGGCCCGGCGCGCAGCTTCGCGCCCAACCCGGCGGGCTACGATCCGCACTACCACTTCCAACTCGCCATCGATGCGGGGCTGAGCGCCTATGCGGCGCCGCTGGGCATGATCGAGGCGGGCGCGGACACCTACGCCGGAGCGATCCCGACGATCCTCAAGCTCAACAGCGCCAATTCCCTGTCAACCAACAAGGACCAGGCGGTCCACGGCGCGGTCGGCGATGCGCTCAGGCTGGGCTGTTCGGCGATCGGCTTTACGATCTATCCCGGCTCCGCGGACGAGTACGAGATGATGGAGGAGGTCCGCGAGCTGTCCGAGGAGGCCAAGGCCGCCGGGCTTGCCACCGTGATCTGGTCCTATCCGCGTGGCGGCGCACTGTCCAAGGAGGGCGAGACGGCGATGGACATCTGTGCCTACTCCGCCCACATCGCCTGC
>CAYFYS010000150.1:0-5695 GCA_964347365.1 uncultured Rhodospirillaceae bacterium
GCACCGTCATGCATGCAGAGGCCAACTACAGCCACGACATCCTGGCCGAGGTGCCGGCGACCGGCTGGCGCGCATCGCCCGAGGAGGCGCCGGCGGCCGGCATGACCGGTATGGGGGTCCATATCACCGATGCCTATATCGACATGATCGGGCCGATCGCCGAGGTGCATGCACTGTGCGTGGACCGGACCCTCGGTCGGGCGGCGGGGGATACGGTCTCGGTGCTGCTGCGTTTCGCCGACGGCCCGACGGGCTACCTCGCCGGCACGTTCAAGACCGCCTTCATCTGGCACTTCCGGGTGCTCGGCTCCGAGGGGATCGTCGAATCCCGCACCGAACGCGAAGTGGAAGTCACGCCACGCAAGGGCGCACCGGTGCGCTATGCGCTCGATCCCCTCGATTCGGTGCGTGCCGAGATCGAGGCCTTCGTCGATGCCATCGAAGGCAAGGCGCCCTATCCGATCCCGGCCGATCAGATCATCCACAACGTCGCGGTGCTGGAGGCGATCTTCGAATCCGCCGCAACGGGGCGCACGGTGAGGGTGCGCTGAGCGCGCTCAGACAAGGCCGAAGAACCGCTTGAGCGCGGCGTTGAACGCCTCGGGCTTTTCCATGCACGAGATATGGCCGGCCGGCGACAGCACGACGGTCTCGGTGCCGGGGATCATGGCGGCGATGCGCTGCATGTTGTCGGCCGGCGTACCGACATCCTCGGCCCCGGCGATGAACAGCGTGCGGGTGGCGATCTCGCCCAGAAACGGCTCGAAGCCGAGCGTCTGGAGCGCGCGGGCGCAGCCGACATAGCCGGCCACCGAGGTGTTGGCGACCATGGCGCGCAGCGTCTCGAGCGCAGGCGCGCCGGATTCGAAGAACGGCCTGGAACACCAGCGCTCGACCGTCACCGGGGCGAGCGCATCCATGCCCTGTTCCCGAGCGAGCGCGATGCGGCCGTTCCAGGCATTGGCGTCGGCCGGCGGCATGTCGGCGCGCGAATTGGCGATCACCAGGCTCAGCAGCCGATCCGCATGGCCGATGCCCAACCCCATCCCCGTCATGCCGCCGATCGACAGACCGACGAAATGGCTCCTCTCTATGCCAAGCGCATCCCACAGCCCGACCACGTCGCCAACCAGCATGTCGAACGTATAGGGGCCGGCGGGCGCGTCGCTGCCGCCGTGGCCGCGCTTGTCGTAACGCAGGATGCGGAAATCCGCATCCAGCGCATCGACCTGGGCGTCCCACATGCGCAGGTCGGTCGCCAGCGAGTTGGAGAAGGTAAGCCAGGGCCGGCCTTCCGGCCCGTCGATCGCGCAGTGCAACCCGATGCCGTTCACAGTGATTTTCATGCTCATCCCGCCATGTAGGGCCACAAGACGTCAGGGCCGGTAAAGATCAATACCCGCGCGCCCAGTCAATGACGTTTTCCAGGGCCTGGCCGGAGAGGTAGGCTTCGAGATTGCGGCAGAACAGATCCATCGCCCGGGTCCTTGTTGCGATGTCTGCGCCGGCCGAGACGTGGGGCGTGATCAGCACAAGCGGGTCGTCCCACAGCCTCTCGTCGGGCGGGCCTTCGAACTCGCGCTCGTAGACGTCAAGTCCGACGCCCCGCAACCTGCCTTCGGCGAGCGCGGCGACCAGCGCGCCCTCGTCGATGACCGCGCCGCGCGCGACGTTGACCAGCACCGTGCCCGGGCGCATGGCCGCGAACGCCTCGGGCCCGATCAGCCCCTCGGTGTCGGGGGTCCACTGACAGCACACGGCAACGAACTCGGCGATGCCGAGGAGGTCGTGGAGACCCTCGGGGCTGCGGATCTCCGCGAACCCGGGCGGGACGGCGCCACCGGCGCGGCGGCGCGTGCCCACCGCCCGCATCCCGAGCGCGGCGGCGAGGCGTCCCACCTCCCGCCCGATGCCGCCGGCACCGATGATGCACGCCGTCTTGCCGGCAAGTTGCACCGGCCGGTATGCCGACGCATCGAAACGGCGCCCCGCACGGTCCTGGGCGGCGCGGTGCAGACCGCGAGCGAAATGGAGAAAGCACGCGATGACATATTCCGCCATCGGCCGATTGGCCGCATACCCGCGCGCGGTCGTGACCGCGACATCGCTTCCCCAGAGATCGCCGGCGCGCTGGTTGCTCGCCCCTGCAGCCTGCTGGTGCACCCACTTGAGCCGCGGCGCCCGCGCGCGCAAATCCAGCGGGAACGGAAACGCCACCACGGCGATCTCGGCCTCGGCCAGGAGCGCATCCCGATCGGCCCGGGTCCCGCGGCCGGTCGCGCCGCACGGCAGGAACCGATCCACAGCCGCCCCGGGCCAGGTCTTGCGGATCTCGCCATCGAACCACCCGCCAGCCTCCAGGACGCGAAGCCTCGGGTCGATGGCCTCGATCCGCGCCCTGTCGGCGGGCGAGACCGGGACCAGAAAGAGAATGCCGATCGTATCGTCCATGGCGGCGCCTCGCTGCGGGCGGACATGGTACACTGAATCCAGGGCCCGGCGCCGGGGTGCGGCCGTCCGGGCCCGCGCCCCGAAAGGCTCGTCATGACCCTCGACCCGATCATCCTGGCGCTGACCCAGAACCGGCTCGACCACATCTCCCACCAGATGGGCTGGGTGATGGTGCGCACCGCGCGCAGCCCCATTTTCAGTCAAGCGCACGACTTCTCATGCTTCATAGCCGGACCCAACGGCGAGGTCGTCAGCCAGGCCGACGGCATCCCGATCCATACCGGCAGCGGCGGCTTCGGCGTGCGTGCGATCCTGCGCGACTTCGCCGAGACGATGGCCGAAGGCGACGTCTATCTCCTGAACGATCCCTGGGCCGCCGGCGGCAACCACCTGCCCGACTGGGTGATCGCGCGGCCGGTGTTCGTGGAGGGCCTGTTCATCGGGCTGACCTGCAACCGCGCGCACCAGTCCGACATCGGCGGCGGGGCGGCCGGCGCCTACAACCCCTCGGCCACCGACGTCTTCCAGGAGGGCATCCGCTTGCCGGTGCTGCGTCTGGTCGAGGCGGGCACGATGCGCAACGATTTGTGGCGGCTGCTGATGCTGAACACCCGCACGCCACATCTGCTGGACGGCGACCTGCGCGCAATGCTCGGCTCGACCCGGATCGGGATGGAGCGGGTCGCCGCACTCGCCGAGGAGCTCGGCGCCACGAACGCGCTGTCCTATTTCCACGGCGTGCTGGACCACGCCGAACGCTGTGCGCGCGCCGAGATCGCGACCATGCCCGAAGGGGTCTACGAAGCCGAGGACCGTTCGGACAACGACTGCTTCGAGATCCGCGAGGTGACGGTGCGGGTCGCGGTGACCATCGCCGGCGATTCGCTCAAGGTCGATTTCACCGGAAGCGATCCGCAGATCCGGGGCTTCAAGAACTCGTCGCTGGGCAACACCCATTCTGCGGTCTACACCGCGCTGGCCTCGTTCCTCGACCCCGCGCTGCCGCATAACGAGGGCGCGTTCCGCTGTGTCGAGGTGATCGCGCCGGAGGGTACGATCGTCAACGCCCGGGAAGGCGCGCCGACCACCATGTGCACGGTCTTCTTCGCCCACGAGATCATCCACGCGGTGTGGAAGGCGTTGGCCAAGGCCGACCCGGCACGCGGCTGCGCCGGATGGGCGAAGAACGTCTTCGGCATCTCGGTCGGCAAGGAGGCCAACGGCGATCCTTATGTCTTCTATCACGGTGCGGCGGCGGCCGGCGGCGGCGCGGTCGACGGCCGTGACGGGTTCAACCAGATCGGCCATGTCTGCACCCTGGGCGGGCTGACGATGCCGAATATCGAGGTCTACGAGCAGCTCTATCCGATCCGGTTCCACCGCCAGGAGTTCCGGTGCGACGCCGCCGGTCACGGCGCCTGGCGCGGCGGCAGCGGTGCGAACTACGAGGTCGAGATCCTGACCGATGCCACCCATTCCTTCCGCGGCGAGGGACTCGACTACGAGACCGGCTACGGCCTCAACGGCGGCCGTGCCGGCGCGCCGGGACAGATGCGTCTGCGCTTCGCCGAAGGCAGCGAAACGCCGGCGCCGAAGTTCGGCCTCGAAGCGACCGGCCCGGTCCGCTTCCTGACGCAATCACCGGGCGGCGGCGGCTGGGGCGATCCGCTGGAGCGCGATCCGGCGCTCGTGCTCGGCGATCTGCGCGACGAGATCATCTCCGCTGCGACGATGCGCGATGTCTACGGCGTCGTGCTTGCCGCCGACGGCAAGAGCGTCGATGCCGCGGCGACCGCGACGCTCCGGCGGGGGCGTTGACAGACCGCGACAAACCGCCGACGCTCCGCCTGCAGACACTCAGGACAGGGAGAGCCCCATGAACGCGCACGCGCGCAAGCCTTTATCGCGCAGGAAGTTCGTCCAGACCTCGGTCGGCGCAGCAGCCGGGGCCGGGGCCGCGATCGCCGGATTTCCAGCGATCGGCGCGTCCAAGCGCAGGCTGCGCTACATAACGATCATCAACAAGAACACCGTCTGGGGAAAATGCTACGAGTTCCTCGCCGCCGAGGTCGACCGGATGTCCGGAGGCGAGCTCAAGATCGCATATGCCGGCGGTTCGGAGGTCATCAGCGGGTTCGACGCGCCCGAGGCCGTCGCCAAGGGCGTCTTCGACATGAGTCACTCGGCGAACTCCTATTTCGCCGGCGCCATGCCGTCCTCGATCGCGCTGGCCAGCGGCAACGCATCGATCGAGGAGCTGCGCGATGCCGGGGTGCTGGACGCCTATGCCGACATCATGATGAAGAAGCGCGGAACGATCCTGCTCGGCATCCCGATGAGCGGCGTGGGCTATGTCTTCCAGGTGCGTTTCCGGCCGACGGATCTTTCGACGTTCAAGGGCAGGAAAATCCGCTCCATTCCGCTCTACGACCCGATCCTGGAAACGCTCGGCGCGATCCCGGTCACCACCTCGCCGGCGGAGGCCTACACCGCAATGGAGCGCGGCGTGGTCGACGGGCTCGGATGGCCCGATCTCGGCCTGCTCGACTTCAAGTTCTACGAGCACGCCAAATACATCGTCTCGCCGACCTACTATCAGCTCCGCACGTGCACCCTGATCAACCCGAACAGTTTCAAACGTCTGCCGGCGGAGCTTCAGGACATCCTGGTCGCGGCCTCGCGCTCGGCCGACCGGATCGGCGCGGCGTGGTGCAAGGAGACCCGGGACGCCGAGCACGCGGAGATGAAGAAGCACGGCGTGGAGATCGTCCCCTTGCCGCCGGCGGACGCCGGGCGGTTCGTCGAACTGACCGAGGAGAAGCTTTGGGCCAAGATCCTCGCACAGGCGCCGGAGAACGGCGCGCGGCTGAAGGCACTGTTCGACAAGGTGGCCGGCTGAGCGCCGCAATTCCGCCCGGGGCGGCAGTCGGCGGGCCGGCCGGCTGCCGCCGCCTCGTGGAGCGGACGCCTTGGAACGGCTGATCGGATTCGTGGAACGGCCGGCACGGTGGCTGGCCTATTTCGCGGCACTGCTCATCCTGTCGATGAGCCTGTGGATCACCTACGACGTTCTCACCCGCAACCTGCTCGGCTGGTCCTCGCCCTGGGCTTTCGACCTGTCGGAATACGCCCTGGTCTGGATGCCCTTCCTCGCCGCGCAGTGGATCCTGCTCCGCGACGCCCATGTGCGCGTGGAGATCGCAGTGGACGCGGTGGGGCTGCGCGCTCAGCGCGCGCTGGGCAG
>CAYFYS010000151.1:0-5673 GCA_964347365.1 uncultured Rhodospirillaceae bacterium
GAACATCGAGGTCGCGATCCCCAGCGAGAGGGTGACCGCGAACCCCTTGATCGGCCCGGAGCCGAACTGGAACAACAACACCGCGGCGATGAACGTCGTCAGGTTGGCATCGATGATCGTCGTCAACGCCCGCCGGTAGCCCGCATCGATCGCCGACATCGGCGTCCGCCCGTTTCGTTGCTCCTCGCGAATGCGCTCGAAAATCAGCACGTTCGCATCCACCGCCATGCCAATGGTCAGCACGATTCCGGCGATGCCCGGCAGGGTAAGCGTCGCCTGGAGCAGGGACAAAAGGGCGGTGATCAGGATCAGGTTCATCAGGAGCGCAACATCGGCCATCAGACCGAACCTGCCGTAGATTCCGGCCATGAAAACCACTACCAGGACAACCGCAAGAACGCTTGCGATCTTGCCGGCGCGGATCGAATCCGCGCCCAGCCCCGGCCCGACGGTCCGTTCCTCCAGCACGGTCAGCGGCGCCGGCAGGGCGCCCGCGCGCAGAAGCAGCGCAAGGTCGCGGGCGGACTGGACGGTGAAGTTGCCGGAGATGATTCCGGTACCGCCCAGGATCGGCTCGCGGATAACCGGCGCGCTGATGACCTTGCCGTCGAGCACGATGGCGAAGGGGCGCCCGACATTGCGCCGCGTGGTGTCGCCGAAGCGCCGACCGCCGACCGCATCGAAGCGGAAGCTGACCACCGGCTGGGCATCCTGCACCGTCGGTTGGGCATCGCCCAGCGTGTCGCCGCTCACCATTACGCGCTTGCGCACCAGATACTTCACAGGGCTGCCGTCGGCATCGAACTCGTTGTCGGCTTCCAGCAGCTCCGAGCCGGGCGGCGGGCGCCCCTGCGCGGCCTGGCGTGCCGACATCGACAGATCGACAAGACGGAAGTTCATCTTCGCGGTCTTGCCCAACAGCCGCTTGACCCGCTCGGGGTCCTTCACCCCGGGGAGCTGGACCAGGATGCGCTCGCTGCCCTGGCGTTGGATCGTCGGCTCGCGCACGCCGGTCTCGTCGATCCGTCGACGGACGATCTCGATCGACTGGTTGACCGCTGCGGTCTTGCGTTCGCGCAACGCCTGCTCGGTGAGCGTCAAGGTGATCCGGTTGCCGTCAGCGACGGTATCGGCCTGCGGCGCCAACCGCTGCGCGATACGGCGTGCCTGCCCGATCTGCTCCGGATTGCGCACGGCAAGGGAGATACCGTTGCCCAGGATGCCGAGGCCCCGGTAGCCGATGCGCGCGCGGCGCAGCTCGGTGCGCGCGGCATCGACCAGCGCCGCCAGCCGCTCCCTGATCACCGCGTCGACCTCGACCTCCAGCAGCAGATGGGAACCGCCCTGCAAGTCCAGGCCGAGGCTGATCTGCCTGTTAGGCAACCCGTCGGGCAGACCCTCCAGCACGCGCCGATCGATCACGTTGGGCAGGGCATAGAGCAGTCCGAGCACGCACACGACGCCGATCAGGATGATCTTCCACTTCGCGAAATAGATCATCGGCCGGACCGTGGCTGGGGTCTGAAGCCGGGCTCAGGCGCCGGACCGGCGGGTGTCGTCCGGCTCCTGATCCTCGTCCGGGTCGTCCTCGAACGCGGCGTCGTCGTCCTGGATCGCGACCGGCTCCTCGCGGGCCTTGGCAAGCCGGCGGGCGCGGCGGCGCGGGCGCTCGTCGCGAGCGTCGTCTTCGTCATCGTCTTCGTCATCGACGCGGCCGCGCCGGGGCTCCGGTTTGGCGACGGTCTCTGCGACCATCGCGCGCATTACGCGCACGCGCACCCCTTCTGCGATCTCCACCAGAAGTTCGCCGTCGTTCAGCACCCGGTGAATCTGTCCGACCAGCCCGCCCGAGGTGACGATACGGTCGCCCCGACGGAGTTCGGCGATCATTTCGCGGTGAGCCTTCGCCTTCTTCTGCTGCGGCCGGATGAGCAGAAAGTAGAAAACCACGAAGATCAGGACCAGCGGGATCAGGGGCTCGATGCCACCCAGCCCGCCTCCGCCGTCCTGCGCGAAGGCTGGAGACACGGCCATTCTGCATTCCTCCGGCTGCCTCGGCGCGGCGGGCCCCCCGCGCGGCGGCTGGGACTATAACGACCCGATGACGACTTGCAACCGTGCAGGGCGCCGATGAAATTGACCGGGCCGCCGCGAATGCCGAGGATCGCGCCATGCCCGACGAGGAAACCAGGAGACTCTTGACCCGCATCGCCGATGCGCTCGACAGGGCGACGCCGCCGGCCGAAGCGGCCGCGGACACGAACGCCGCCGAGGCCTATGTGTGGCGCCCCGAGGATGGCCGATTGCAGCCGGTTGCGCGGGTCAACCGGCTCGACCTCGGGCTGCTGATCGGTATCGAGCGGGCCTGCGCGGTGCTGCTGGAGAACACCCGGCGATTCGCCGCCGGCCTGCCCGCCAACAACGCGCTCCTGTGGGGTGCCCGCGGTATGGGCAAGAGCTCGCTCGTCAAGGCGGTGCACGGTGCGGTCTGCGCCGAGACCGACGGCCGGCTCGGGCTGATCGAGGTTCACCGTGAGGATCTGGCGAGCCTGCCGGCCCTGCTCGCGCGGCTGCGCGAGACGGATCGGCAATTCATCCTGTTCTGCGACGACCTGTCCTTCGAAGGTCAGGATACGACTTTCAAGTCGCTCAAGGCGCTGCTCGAGGGCGGCATCGAGGGCCGACCGGAAAACGTCGTCTTCTACGCAACCTCCAACCGTCGTCACCTGATGCCGCGCGACATGATCGAGAACGAACGCTCCACGGCGATCAACCCGGCCGAGACGGTCGAGGAGAAGGTCTCGCTATCGGACCGGTTCGGCCTGTGGCTCGGCTTCCATGGCTGCGATCAAGAAACCTATTTCCGAATCGTGGAAGGCTATGCGACGCGGTTCGGGCTGGCGCTGGATCGGGACCGCCTGCGGGCCGAGGCAAGCCAGTGGTCGCTTACCCGCGGCGCCCGGTCCGGCCGCGTGGCCTGGCAGTTCATCCAGGACCTGGCCGGACGGTTGGGCCAACGGCTCGATCCAGGCTTCCGATCGACTGGCGCGCGGGAGCCAGATGACGCACCGGATTGACCGGCCTGCGGCCGCGGCGCAGCTCGAAATGGAGCTGGGGCCGCACGACGTTGCCGGTGCTGCCGACATGCGAGATCGTCTGACCGCGGCGTACCCGGTCGCCGGCACGCACCAGGAGGTCCTGGTTGTGGGCGTAGGCGCTCATCCAGCCACCGGAATGCTTGATCAGAATCAGGTTGCCGAAACCGCGGATCTCGTTGCCCGAGTAGGCGACGATGCCGTTCTCGGCCGCGTGCACCCGGGTGCCGCGCCGCGCAAGGATGTTGATGCCGTCGTTGTGCAGCCCCTTGCCACGCGGACCGAAGCCGATCGAGACCGGGCCGTGCACCGGCCACTGGAAGCGCGCCGAAGACCGCGCCGGGGGCTTCCCGATCGAGACCGATGACGGCCGGTCGACCGCCGCGCGCGGTCTGGCGGCGGGCCGGGGTGGCGGGGCGCGCGCTACGGATTGTTCCGCCTTCACCGGAAGACGCAGGCGCTGCCCCGGCCGAATCGGGTAGGGCGGCTCGAGCCGGTTAGCCCGCGCCAGACGGATCATCTCGACGCCGCGGCGCTGCGAGACCGTGCGCAAGGTCTCGTTGCGGCCGACGACATGAACCCGGACCCTGGGCAGGCGGATACGCTGCCCGGCATGGATCGTATAGGGCGGCGGGACGCCGTTGAGGGTGATCAGATCGGACAGCGGCACGTTGTGGCGCCGCGAGATCCGATAGAGGCTGTCGCCCTTGCGCACGACGACCGTAGCCGGGGCGCCTGTGCCCACCAGCCGCCGTCCGCCGCCATCCGGCATGATCGGTCCGGCGCACCCGGCGAGAAGCGCCAGGGCGGCGAACATCGAGATCGACCGCCCGATCGAGAAAACAAGCCCGCGAGTCGACATCTTCCCAAATTGCCCACAGGCTGGGCGAGATTCAATATCGCTGCGCTATCAGCCGCAGCCCATCGATCGAGACCTGGATGCTCTGTGTCTCGCGCTTGGCGCGCTGATCCCATCGTCGGACGGCGTAGATTTGCCTGGCCAGCCGGTCCAGCCCGGTCCGCTCGACAGCGGACAGAAAGAGGGCCATCTCTGCCGCAGTAGTCTGGGCTGGCATCGTGGCCCGTATCAGGTCCTTGTGGTCCGTCATAGATGACCTCATGCCATCGCGCTCACCGGAGCGTGTCCGTCCGGGGAGCGCTGTGGGGGCCACGCCGGTCGGGTCTGGCCGACGGGGTCTGGACAGTGCCCGCCTCTATGATGCGGATGGTCGGCCGCGTCGCTGGCGCTCCCCGTTGGGCGGCCTCGCGCAGGCCCCTCATCTTGTCGTCCGCGTCCAGGATTATGCGCAGGGCCTGATTGTATTTCTGGAATGCGCGGATGGCGTACCGACGGGACGTGTCTATCCTGCGCTCGATGCGGGCTCTCTCCCGGGCCGCGGTCCCGCCTCCCCAGCCATGGGGCACGTCGGCGATGGCCTCATACACGTCCATCTCGACCTCTGCCCACTCGTATCCGTTGGCTGTTCTGTGGGCCGCGCGCGGGGCCTCGGCCAGCAGCTGGTCGATCTTGCGCGCGTCGGGGTGCAGGTGTCTGGCTACCGGATGGTAGGTCGAGCGCATGAGCTGCGCGGACAGAGGCGCGGCGCTATCGATCCGGTGGATGAGGTCGCGCACCTTGAAGGCCTGGCATGTGAGGTCGCAGGCCGCGGCCGGGAAGCCGGTCAGGCCAACCGCGACGACGGTCGCGAGTAGCGCTGTCTTAAGGCGGTTCATTTGGTCCCTTCTTTGGTCACGGGCGAGCACAGTGTCCGCTATCCCTTCGAAACGACTACCGCGAATTCTATTCTAATCTACCGAAGTAACCCGGTAACCCATCTCGTCACTCATTCGGTCCCGCGATTGCGAGGACGAAGCCCGCCGGCGCAGTGTCGTCAGGGCACAGTCCGCCGCGCGAAGGCTGCGGGATCCGAACGATGCGGCAGCGCCGCGATCAGGCATCGTCAATTGCCCGCATCGTCCACGGTGTCCGCGACCAGAGGAACGAAGCGGACCGGCCAGAGAGTGCTGTAATCGACCTCTTCGTCCTGCTTGCGGCACTTCAGGAGCTGCTGGTGGTCGCCCGACTCCCCGACCGGCAGGATCATGATCCCCTCCGGCGCGAGCTGTTCGAGCAGCACGGGGGGCACGTCCGGCGCCGCGGCGGTGACGAGGATCCGCTCGAAAGGAGCCTGTTCCGGCCAGCCGCGGGCGCCGTCGTCCCACCTGGTGGTGATGTTGCTGAGCCGCAGCGTGGCGAATCGCGCCTCGGCCTCACGCAGCAGCGGCCGGCGCCGCTCCATCGTATAGACGCGCCGGCAAAGCTTGGAGAGCACGGCCGCCTGATAGCCCGAACCGGTGCCGATTTCCAGCACCCTCATGCGGGGGCCGACTTCCAACTCCTGCGTCATGTACCCGACCACCGCCGGCTGGGAGATCGTCTGGTCGTGGCCGATCGGCAAGGCGCTGTCTTCATAGGCCCGCGCGCGGAAGGCGCCAGGCACGAACACCTCGCGCGGAACACGCTCGATCGCGCCAAGGACATGGGTAGCGGTCACGGCGTGCCGGCGCAGCGACAGAA
>CAYFYS010000152.1:0-5660 GCA_964347365.1 uncultured Rhodospirillaceae bacterium
ACGAAGTAGCCGAACAGGTCCGTGCGCCGCCCCGCCGCCGCGGCCGGTCGGGGCGTCCTCACCGACCGGCGCCGCTGATGCGGGCCTCCAGCCGTTCGACCATGGATGCGGGAACGCGCGGTTTGGCGAGCGCAGACAGGATCCGCGCCCTGATTTCGGGGGGCATGCCAGTGCGCGCCTTCACGAAAGCGACGATCGCGCGGCGGCGTGCCGTCTCCAGCGAGATCATCGCCGGCGGCGCGGCAGTGCCCGGCGCCGCACCGGCCCTGCGCGGGCTCACCGCCACCCCGGCGCCGAGATAGGGCAGGCGCGCCGTGGCGTAGCGCCGCCCGAACGGCAGACCCGCCATCACCAGCCCGTCGGTCTGGCGCCGCAGGATGCGGCCTGCGACCTCCTCCAGCCGGTTGTGCGCATCGAGCACGAAGACCCTGCCGTCCTGGGTCGCCGCCCCGGCCGGGATCACCGCGACGTTGTGGATCGGCTCCTCGGCGATCTCCACGGTGACGAAATCGCCCGGACGGAGCGGCGTCCGCGCGTCGGCCTGGATGCGCGCGAAGACCACGCGACCGCCCTGGGAGAGCCTGCTGAGCGGGGCTGCGCGCTCCACCGTGCCCGCGACCTCGATCCGGCGCTCGCCGAGCGCCAGACGTGCGGTGATCCCCAGCCGCTTGAGAGCGTTGCCGTCGCCCTCGGCCAGCAGCCGGCCGAAGGCCGCATCGGACACCCGGAAGGAGACCTCCAGCGTGGTCATGTCGATCAGCGTGCCGAGCACCTCGTTCCGGTTCACCCGGCGGCCGAGCGTGGCGACCACGCCGGTCAGCGGGCCGGCGAACGGTGCGTGGTAGCGGGTATCGGCCAGCGCCTTGCGAGCGTCCTCAAGGGCGATCTCCGCGCGCTCGACGGCGAGCTCGGCGGTGCGCACGCGCATCTTCGCGGCAAGCTCGGCCTTCAGCCGTGCGTTCAGGGTCTGCTGGGCGTTGGCGACGGCGTTGCGGGCCGTATCCAGGGTGGCCTGGGGGAGGACGCCCTTGTCCTTCAGCGCCGTCTTGCGCGCCAGGTCGCCGTCCTCCAGGCCGAGCTGGCGCCTGGCGATGCGCGTCTCCGCCGCCACCAGGACCATGGCCTCCCCGGCCTCGGCGAGATCGGTCCGGGCCTGGACGAGCCCGATCTCGGCATCGCGGACGCGCCGTTCGTAATCGGACGGATCGACGGCGAACAGAAGCGTGCCCCCGGCCACGCCCGCCCCGTCGCGGAAACGCGGCGACAGCGTGGTGATCACCCCTTCCGCAGCGGCGCGGAGTTCCAGCATGCGCCAGGCGCGGATCTCGCCATAGGCGGTGATGACCGGCCGCACGGTCTGCGGTCTCAGCCGCGCGACCTCGACCGCATAGGCGCGCTCGCGCACCGGCGCGGCCTGCCGGGTTTCGCGTGTGTCAATCGCATCCTGCAGCCGCCAGACGCCGAGTCCGATCAGCCCTAGCGTGACCGCGCTCAGAATCAGCCCGCCTGCCGCGCGGGTCAGGAACCGCATCGCTCAACCATCCCGAGGCATCGCAAACCATATGATCGCAGCGGCGGGCCCGGCAACCCCGTTGCGGATACACGGCCGCACGCGCGGCTTTCCGTCGGGCTTGCCTGCCCGGGCTCGCAACGGCTATGCGTGTCGCCGTGATCGGCCGGGAAGAACGGGCAGGGGGTGTTGTATGAAGATCGGCGTGACCTTCGGCTATTCCGGGCCCGGATTTTCGATCGATCCCGAGGTGGTCGGTGAGGTCGAGCGCCTGGGCTACGACTCGATCTGGACCTCGGAAGCCTATGGCAGCGACGCGATCACCCCCGCGGCGTGGATGCTGGCGCTGACCTCGCGGATCACCGTCGGTACGGCGATCATCCAGATGGGCGCGCGCACGCCGACCGCCGCGGCGATGGCGGCAATGACCCTGCAGGCGCTTTCCGGCGACCGCTTCGTGCTCGGTATCGGCCCGTCGGGACCGCAGGTCATCGAAGGCTGGTACGGCGTGCCCTACGGCAAGCCGATGACCCGGACCCGCGAATACATCGCGATCATCCGCAAGGTGCTCGCCCGCCAGGCGCCGTTGGCGCATCGCGGCGAACACTATTGCATACCGGCGACCGGACCCGGCACGACCGGGCTCGGCAAGCCGCTGAAGAGCATTCTCCACCCCGTCGCGCCGCTCAGAATCCTCACCGGCGCGTTCACCCCCGCCGGGGTGCGCACCGCCGCCGAACTCGCCGACGGCTTCTTCCCGGTGTTCATGAACCCGGAGCGGTTCGATCTGTTCGCCGGCGCGATCGCGGACGGCTTCGCCAGGGCCGGCGGCGGCAGGACGCTGGCCGATTTCGAGATCGCACCCTTCGTGCCGATCCATCCCGGCGAGGACCTTGCGGCCTGCCGTGATGCGGTGAAGCGCCACCTTGCGCTCTATGTCGGCGGCATGGGGGCACGCGGCAAGAACTTCTACAACGACTACGCCAAGCGGCTCGGCTACGCGGACGCCGCAGTGAAGATCCAGGACCTGTTCCTTGCGGGCAGGCATGGCGAGGCGGCCGCGGCGGTCCCCGACCGGCTGGTCGACGATATCGCCCTGGTCGGCCCGCCGGCGCGCATCCGCGACCGGCTGGGCGCCTGGAAAGACGCTGCGGCCAGGGGCCATGTGGGCACGCTGATCGCCAAGGAGCCCTCGGTCGAGGCGCTGCGCCTGCTGGCCGAGGCGGCGCTCTAGGAAAGATCTGAACCCGGCGCCGTTCAGACCTTCCCTGAATTTGGAACTGCCGTTCGGGCAGGGGTTGATTGCGGCTTTATATTTCGATATTTCTGGAAGGATGGAAACGAGGGACGCCCTGAACGCGCTCGCCGCGCTTTCGCAGGCCACCCGTCTGGCGGTGTTTCGCCTCCTGGTGCAGGCGGGGCCCGAAGGGCTTGCCGCGGGAGCGATCGCGAAGGCGCTCGGCACGCCGGCGGCTACGATGTCGTTCCACCTGACCCGCCTGAGCCGGGCGCGTCTGATCGCCGCGCGCAGGGACAGCCGTTCGATCGTCTATTGCGCCCGGTTCGACCGGATGCGCGCGCTGCTGTCCTACCTGACCGAGGATTGCTGCCACGGCCACCCCGAAATCTGCCTGCCGCCGGCGCTGAGCGGTGCGGCAGCCGCCGCGGGCGAGATCGATTTCGAGATCGCGTAGGGCTCCGGATACGCCTTGCCGCCGCCCGACATCTACCGCCGCTTGACCGCCGAGGCGCTGGGGACGGCGTTTCTCGTTGCGACCGTCGTCGGATCGGGGATCATGGCCGAGACGCTCGCCGGCGGAAACGTTGCGCTCGCGCTGCTCGGCAACACGATCGCGACCGGCGCGATTCTGGTGGTTCTGATCCTCGTCTTCGGGCCGGTTTCGGGTGCGCATTTCAACCCGGCGGTGACGACCGCCTTCGCGCTCGGCGGCGACATCGAACGCAGAGCGGCGCTGCTCTATATCGGGGCCCAGGTCGCGGGCGGAATCGCCGGAACACTCGCGGCCCATCTGATGTTCGATCTCGCGCTGATCGATCCGTCGGCGAAGATCCGCACCGGGCCGGCGCAGTGGTTCTCCGAGCTGGTGGCGAGCTTCGGGTTGATGGCCGCCATTCTCGGCTGCCTGGCGGCGCGGCCGCAGGCGGTCGCCTATGCGGTCGGGCTCTACATAACCGCCGGGTACTGGTTCACCGCCTCGACATCCTTCGCCAATCCGGCGGTGACCATCGCCCGGACGCTGTCGGACAGCTTTTCCGGAATCCGCCCCATCGATGCGCCGGCCTTCATCCTCGCACAGCTCCTCGGGGCGGCGCTCGCCCTGCTTGTGTTCCGTTGGCTGCTTGCTCCCGGGCGGCGGCCCGGGTGACGCGGTGCGGTCTGCCGATCCTGGCGCGTTGACAACCGGTGCGGCGCGGCACACCTAGAGCCTGTCCCGACGGGACCGGACCGGCGAGTTCGCAACGTCTCCAGGCGGCGGGGGTGCGCATGGCCAGCCACGACTACGATCTGTTCGTCATCGGCGCGGGCTCCGGCGGGGTCAGGGCGGCACGGATGTCGGCCGCCTACGGCGCGCGTGTGGCGATCGCCGAGGAGCGCTTCCTCGGCGGGACCTGCGTCAATGTCGGCTGCATCCCGAAAAAGCTCTTCGCCTATGGGGCGCACTACCCGCACGACGTCGAGGACGCCCAGGCCTATGGCTGGACCTTCGATGCGCCGAAGTTGGACTGGCCCAGGCTGATCGCCAACAAGGACCGCGAGATCGCGCGGCTGAACGGCGTCTACCGGCGGATCCTGGAGGCCAGCGGGGTGCGGATCATCGAGGCCCGCGCGGTCCTGCGCAACGCCCACACGATCGCGGTCGGCGGCGAGATTGTGACGGCGCGGAACATCCTGATCGCCACCGGCGGGCGGCCGCAGCGCCTGCCCATCCCGGGGATCGAACACGCCATCGTCTCCGACGACGCCTTCCACCTGTCCGAACGGCCGGACCGGGTGGTCATCGCCGGCGGCGGCTATATCGCCGTAGAGTTCGCCGGCATCTTCGAAGGCTACGGCTCCCGGGTCGCCCAGCTCTATCGCGGCCCGCTGTTCATGCGCGGTTTCGATGACGATCTGCGCACCCACCTGGCCGAGGAGATGACGCGCCGGGGCGTGGACATCCGCTGGCGCACCGAGATTGCGCGCATCGACAAGACCGCCCACGCGCTCTCCGTGCGACTGAACACCGGCCAGACCCTGGAGGCCGATCAGGTGATGCTCGCCGTCGGCCGGGTGCCCAACGTCGCCGACATGGGCATCGAGGAAGCCGGCATCGCCCAGCGCGCGAACGGCGCGATCATCGTGGACGACTTTTTTCGGACCAGCGTGTCGGGAATCTACGCCATCGGCGACGTCACCGACCGGATCCAACTGACCCCGGTGGCCATCGGCGAAGCGATGGTCCTGTCCGCCAACCTGTTTGACGGCAAGGCCCTTTCGATGGACTATGCCGACATCCCCACGGCGGTGTTTTCCAACCCCAATATCGGCACGGTGGGCCTTACCGAAGAGGCCGCGCGCGCGCGCTACGGCGCCATCGACGTCTACCGCGAGACCTTCCGCCCGCTCAAGCACACCATGACGCTGAAGCCCGACCGGACGATGATGAAGCTTATCGTCGCGCGCGCCTCCGACCGGGTCGTCGGCTGCCACATGGCCGGACCCGACGCCGGGGAGATCGTCCAGGGGCTCGGCGTTGCGCTCAAATGCGGGGCGACCAAGGCGCAGTTCGACGCCACCGTGGGCATCCACCCGACCTCGGCGGAGGAGTTCGTGACCATGCGCACGCCGCTGGCCGCGCCCGACGCCCAGGCCGCCGAATAGCCGCAGGCGCGCCCGACCGCGGTTTGAGCGGCCGAGGAATCGCTGGCACAATCGCGGCTAATCGCGTATAGGGCGCGCGCCGCCGTCAAGGCGGGATCCGCAGGGAGATCGATGCGATGAGCGGGGAGTGGACCCCCGGCGGTTGGCGTTCCAGGCCGATCCGTCAGGTGCCGGACTATGGCGACCCGGCCGCGCGGCGCGCGGCCGCAGCCCGCCTGCGGGGGGTTCCGCCGCGGGGCTTTGCGGGCGCGGCGCGCCGGCTGGGCG
>CAYFYS010000153.1:0-5660 GCA_964347365.1 uncultured Rhodospirillaceae bacterium
GACCGCCGGCTACGTCAACGCCGGCACGGTGGAGTTCCTGCAGGACGCCGACACCGGGCGGTGCTACTTCATCGAGGTCAACCCGCGCATCCAGGTCGAGCACACCGTCACCGAATGCGTCACCGGGATCGATATCGTCAAGGCTCAGATCCGTATCGCCGAGGGCGCGTGCGCGGGCGATATCGGCGGCGCCGTGCCACGCCAGGAAGAGATCGCGGTCACCGGTCATGCCATCCAGTGCCGGGTGACGACGGAAAATCCCGAGCTCGATTTCGCGCCCGACCACGGCCGCATCCACGCCTATCGCAGCGCGGCGGGCCTCGGCATCCGGCTGGATGCCGGCACCGCCTTCCAGGGTGCGTTGATCACCCCGCACTACGATTCGCTCCTGGTCAAGATCACCTCCTGGGGGCGGACGCAGGCCGAGGCGGCCTCGCGGATGGACCGTGCGTTGCGCGAGTTCCGGGTACGCGGGGTGGCGACCAACCTCCGCTTCCTGGAGGCGGTGATCGGTCATCCCGATTTCAGGAACGCGCGCTGCACGACGCGCTTCATCGACGAGACGCCGGAGCTGTTCCGTTCCGCGCCACGGCGCGACCGGGCGAGCCGACTGCTGTCCTTCCTGGGCGAGGTGATCGTCAACGGCAACGCCGAGGTCGTCGGCCACGCGCGCCCGGCGGTCAGCCCGGCGATCCCGCCCAGGCCGGCCGGCGCGGGGGAACCGCCCCCGGGGACCCGTCAGAAGTTCGCCGAGCTCGGCGCCGAAGGGCTGGTCCGCTGGGTCGCCGAACAAGACCGCGTGCTGGTCACCGACACCACGCTGCGCGATGCCCACCAGTCGCTGCTGGCAACCCGGATGCGCAGCCGCGACCTGGTGGGCGCGGTGCCGGCCTACGCGCACGACGCGGCCGGGCTGTTCTCGCTGGAGTGCTGGGGTGGGGCGACGTTCGACGTCGCGATGCGGTTCCTCAACGAATCACCCTGGGACCGTCTGGCGCGGATTTCCGAGGCCTGCCCCAACATCCTCCTCCAGATGCTGCTGCGCGGCGCCAACGCGGTCGGCTACACCAACTATCCCGACAACGTAGTGCGTCATTTCATCGGTGAGGCCGCCCGGGCGGGCGTCGATGTCTTCCGCATATTCGATTCGCTCAACTGGGTTGAGAACATGCGCGTTGCGATCAACGCCGTGCGCGAGACCGGGAAGGTGTGCGAGGCCGCGATCTGCTACACCGGCGACATCGACGACCCGGGGCGGCCGAAATATGACCTCGACTACTATCTCGCACTCGGCCGCGAGCTCGCCGAGGCGGGCGCCCAGATCCTCGGCATCAAGGACATGGCCGGCGTCTGCCGTCCGCGGGCCGCGCACCGGCTGGTCCGCGCGCTGAAGGAGACGGTCGGCCTGCCGATCCACTTTCATACGCACGACACCAGCGGTATTGCCGCGGCCAGCGTCCTGGCCGCGGTCGATGCGGGGGTGGACATCGTCGATGCGGCCCTTGATTCGATGAGCGGTCTGACATCCCAGCCCAATCTGGGCGCCATCGTCGAGGCGCTGCGCCACGGCCCGCGCGACACCGGGATCGATCCGGGACGAATCCGCTCCCTGTCGGACTATTTCGAACAGGTGCGGCGCATCTACGCGCCGTTCGAGAGCGACATGCGCTGGGGCGCCTCGGAGGTCTATGTCCACGAGATGCCGGGCGGCCAGTACACCAATTTGCGCCAGCAGGCCGCCGCCCTGGGGCTTGCCGGACGCTGGCCGGAGGTTGCGCGCACCTACGCCGATGTCAATGCGATGTTCGGCGACGTGATCAAGGTCACGCCGACATCCAAGACCGTCGGGGACATGGCCCTGGCAATGGTCACCCGTGACCTGAGCGTCGAGCAGGTGCTCGATCCGGCGGTGGAGGTGGCGTTTCCGGCCTCGGTAGTGGCCTTCCTGCGGGGCGAGATCGGCCAGCCGCCGGGCGGCTTCCCCGAAGCGCTGCAGAAGAAGGCGCTGGGCGGCGCAGCGCCGCTGACCGTCCGGCCCGGCGCGGTGCTCGATCCGATCGATCTCGACGCCGCCCGCCGCGATGCGGAGAAGACCGTCCAGCGCCATATCGACGACCGCGAGCTGGCCTCGTATCTGATGTACCCCAAGGTCTTCACTGACTACGCAAGGACGCGCCGGCGGTTCGGCGATGTCTCGGTGTTGCCGAGCCTCGCCTACTTCTACGGCATGGAGCCGGGCGAGGAGATCGATGCCGGGATCGAGCAGGGCAAGCGGCTTATCATCCGCTTCCTCGCGCTCGGCGACGCCGACGAGCACGGCGAGCGCAGCGTGTTCTTCGAGCTCAACGGTCAACCGCGGTCGATCCGGGTCATCGACCGTGCGGTCGAGCCGGCGCACGCCCCCCACCCCAAGGCGGACGCCGCCAATCCCGGCCATGTCGGCGCACCGATGCAGGCGCGGTCATCGCGCTGGCCGCCGAGCCCGGCCAGATCGTCCGCCGTGGCGACCCGCTCCTGACCCTTGAGGCGATGAAGATGGAAATGGTCGTTCGTGCCGATCTGGAGGGAACCGTTTCCGACGTCGTCGCCCCGGTGGGCACCGCTGTTGCGGCCGGCGACCTTCTGGTCAGGCTCACCCCAACGACACCGCCGGGATCGGCTTAACGAAACGACGGGTCTTCGGGGTCCGGGTTGTCCGGGTGGGTCGAATCCCGACCTGTATAGACGCCGCGCTCCCAGGTCCGTTTCAAGGGGTCTTCGACGCGAACCGCCATGCGGCCTATGCGCTCGATCTCGATCTCGACGACATCGCCGTCCTGCAGCGGGCCGAGCCCTTCATGGTTGGTGCCGCAACCGATCACATCGCCTGAATTCAACGTCATGATCCCGCTCGCCCAGGCGACGAGCTCGGGCACCGGGTGCTCCATGTCGGCGGTGTTGTAGTCGTGGCGCAACTGACCGCAAGCCCAGAGCCGGACGTTCAGGGCGTTGGGGTCGGCGATCTCATCGGCGGTCAGGATGCACGGCCCGAGCGGTGCGAAACTGTCGAAGGACTTCCCCATCCAGCTTCGCGCGCGCCAGGTCGAGCGCCCCTCGCTGCGGGCCGACACATCGATCAGACAGGTAAAGCCGAACACCGCGCGGCGCCAGTCCCGCGCGCGCACCTTCCTGGCCGGCCCCTTGATGACGATCGCAAGCTCGGCCTCGTGGTGGAAGACCCAAGGCTCGGTCGTGTCCGGCAATGTCACGATCTCGCCCGGGCCGATCACCGCGTCCGGGTTCTTGAGGAACATGTTGAGCGGCCGCGGCGCGCGCGCGCGGTGTTCCCAATAGTTGCCGATGCAACACAGGATTTTGCCCGGGCGCGGCAGCGGGGCGTGCAACCGCACCGCGTCGGCCGGCAGCGCTGCGCCCTCGACTTCCAGCCGTTCCAGCTCCGGTCGCACCGCATCGAAATCGTCGATGATCGCGTTGATCTTCTCCTGGGGTGTGGCGTCGGGCCGCGTGCGGACGGCCGCGGCGATGCCGACCACGCCGCGCGGCGTGAGCAGGCCGGGCAGCGGCGCGCCGTGCGCCGCCGTCTGATAGAGCACGATCTTCATCGCAACCTCCCCGCCGCGCGCATAGGCTCAGCACCGTGCGCCGTCCACGGTGTGGTCTACACGCACCGCATCGGTCAGACCGAACTCCCGGGCCAACAGCGCGTAGCTCCGGCGGCGAACGGCCTCGTCATGGGTCCAGGTGACGACCGCGATCTCCTGGACGTCGAGCCGCTGGGCGAGCGCGCGCACCCGGGCCGCAACGCGCCCGGGCGTGCCGACGAACGCATCGCGGCGCAACGCCTCCAGGCGCGCAGCTTCCTGGGCGCTGTAGGGATGGGCCGCCGCAGCCTCGGGCGAATCGAGCGGCAGATAGATCCCCTGGTTGCGGAAAAGCTGCCATTTCGCCCGCGGCCAGTAGTGGTGGTGGGCCTCTTCCTCGGAATCCGCGGCGAGCGCCCAGACGCACAACCCGCCCTGCGGCGTCGGATGGCGCTCGCTCGCGCGGTATGTCTGGCGATAGATCTCCAGCGCCTGCTGCCCGCCGCGCCCGTCGGTGAAGAACCAGGCAAAGCAGTAGGGCAGGCCGAAATGCGCGGCCACCTGCGCGCCGTAGTCGGAACTGCCGAGCACCCAGACCTCCGGCACGGTCTCGCCCTGGGGATAGGCGCGCACGCGGGCAAACGGATGGCCCTCGACCAGCGGCGCGCCCCTCACCCAGGCCAGCAGGTCCCGCACATCGGCCGGAAACTGGCGCGCCCGGTCGTTGGCCATGGGATGCAGCGCAAACGCGGTCAGCCCGTCGGAACCCGGCGCCCGGCCAAGGCCGAGATCGATGCGGCCGGGCGCCAGCGCATCGAGCACGCGAAACTGCTCGGCGACCTTGAAGGGGGAGTAGTGCGGCAGCATCACCCCGGCGCTGCCGATACGGATGCGCCTAGTCGTTGCGGCGATGGCCGCAATCAGGATCTCGGGCGCAGTGCCGAGGATGGTCGGATGGTTGTGGTGTTCCGAAACCCAGAAGCGGTGATAGCCCAGCGCCTCGCAATGCGCGGCAAGCGCCAGGGTGTCGCGGATCGCGCAGGCGTGGGGGCGCCCGGCCGCGGCGATCGACTGGTCGAGGACTGACAGGCGCGGCACGCGGGGCTCCGGAGCGGACACCGGTTCGGAGTGCGGCGGCGGGCACGCTTTCGGCCGGCGGCGTGCCGAAACCGTCGATCGCCCGGAGCGCCGTCTCCGGCGGCACCCTAGCGGGCGGTCGGAATGCCATCAACCGGCTCACCGGCCGCATCCGTGCCGCCCCCGGCGGCGGGAGCGTTCGGGCGTTGGACCCCGTTCGCGATGCGCATATAGTGCCGCCGCGACGGTCCGGGGCATGGTTTGCGCGCGATCGGAGGCTTCGACATCCCATGAGCACGCCGCAATACGTCTATGTCATGCGGCGCCTCGGCCGGGCCTATCCGGGCGGCCGCGAGGTTCTCAAGGACATCACCCTGGCGTTTCTTCCCGGTGCGAAGATCGGCGTGCTGGGCCTCAACGGTGCCGGCAAATCGACGCTGCTCAGGATCATGGCCGGCCTCGATGACGCGTTCACCGGCGAGGGGTGGGCCGCCGACGGGTTGAAGATCGGGTTTCTTCCTCAGGAGCCGGCGCTCGACGAAGGCAAGGACGTCTACGGCAACGTCATCGATGGCGTGGCCGCGGAAAGGGCGTTGCTCGCGCGTTTCGAGGCGGTCAGCGCCAGGTTCGCCGACGCGCTGGACGATGAGGCGATGAACGCCCTGATCGAGGAGCAGGGGGCTCTGCAGGAGGCGATCGAGGCGGCCGATGCATGGGATATCGAGCGCAAGGTGGCGATCGCGTTGGATGCGCTGCGTTGCCCGCCGCCGGAGACCGCAGTCGCCGCGCTGTCGGGCGGCGAACGACGCCGGATCGCTCTGTGCCGGTTGCTGCTGAGCCGGCCCGACATGCTGCTGCTGGACGAGCCGACCAACCATCTCGACGCCGAATCGGTCGCTTGGCTGGAGCGTTTCCTGCACGACTATCCCGGCACCGTGGTCGCGGTCACCCACGACCGGTACTTCCTCGACAACGTCGCCGGCTGGATCCTCGAGCTCGACC
>CAYFYS010000154.1:0-5632 GCA_964347365.1 uncultured Rhodospirillaceae bacterium
TCCGATCCTCAGGCCGCGATCCCGGTTCGCCTGGGTGAGGCCCGTGCGGTCTCGATCGGCGCGGAAGTCTATGCGGTCGGTGCCCCGTATGGCCTGGCGCTTACGCTGTCCCGCGGCATCGTCTCGCAGTTGCGCGGCGATTACGGCAAACGCTCCGCCCCGATCATCCAGACGGACGCGGCCATCTCGCCGGGCTCCTCGGGGGGCGGGCTGTTCAACGGCAAGGGAGAGCTGATCGGGATCACGACGTCCAAGTATTCCGACGCTGGCAGCGAAGGCCTCGCGTTCGCGGTGCCTGTCGAATGGGTGAGATACATGGTGTGGGCCGAGCGAGAGCAGGCTGCCTGCTTCTCGGCGCCCGCGACGCATTGCCTGCTCGCGGAGGCGTTACGCGTTGCGGAGCGCGTCCGCGATGCGCGTCGGCGCGCATTGGCTTTGAGTATCATCGCTATGGCGCAGGCCCATATGATGCGAGATGACGCGAAAGCAAGAGCGACCCTGGCGGACGCGATACAGGTTGCAGGGCGGATACGTGATGTGCTCCGGCGTGATGGAGCCTTGCGTCGCATCGCTGAGGCACAGGCCGTGGCGGGAGATATCTCCGGGGCGCTACGAACAGCCGCAGGGATCGATTTTTCGTTCCTTCGCGGCGAAGCTATGCGCAGCGTCGCGGAGGCTCAGGTTCTGGCGATGCATGTGGGAGTAAAACAAACTCTTGCGAACGCGATACGGGTTGCGGGACGCGATGTTGTGTCTAGGTCTGCCTCGACTTCAAGTGACGTCGCAAAAGAGCAGGCGAGGAAACGGGATTTAACCGGAGCGCTGCGAACACTCGAGCGGATCGATGATGCAGCCTCGCGCGTTGTCGTCCTTACCACTATCGCTGTCGAGATCGGGTGGGTGGAATAGCCACGTGGCATGTTGCGAGCGCGGCGACGGGCGGCTCCGGAGCGGCCGTCACGGCGTATTTTCCATCGAATTGCCCGCCGCGAGAGGATCGAGGCCTTCAGCGCCCGCGCGGGGCGCGGCGCGTCCGGGTCAGGGGGCGACCGAAAAGCTGACCGCGCCGATCCGCTGGACGGTGTTGCGCACGTGATCGCCCGCGCTCAGCGCCTCGGCGGCCGTTGCACCGCCCGCCATGACGATCCAGCCGGGCTCCAGCGGCTCGCCGGCGTCGGCGGAAAGCCGCGCGGCCGAGACCAGGGAACGAACCGGATTGCCGCGGATCGCCGCCGATGACCCGATCTGGCGCGGCCGCCCGTTGAATTCCAGGATCATGCCGAGATTGGCCAGGTCGCGGTCGGGGCTCTGCCAGGCGCCGACGACGATACCCGACGAGGAGCAGTTGTCGGCGACCACGTCGGCCAGCGAGAACTTGAAGTCGCGATAGCGCGAATCGATGATCTCGATCGCCGGCGCCACCGCCTCGACGGCGCCCATCGCCTCCACCGCCGTGACCGGGCCGGCGAGCGTCTTGTTCAGGAGAAAAGCCACCTCCGGCTCGACCCTTGGATGGACGTAGTCCGCGATCGAGATCGCACCGCCGTCCTCGACGATCATGCGATCGGTCAGCCGGCCCCAGATCATGTCGTCGATGCCCATCTGGACCATCTTGGCGCGGCTGGTGAAGCCCATCTTCACCCCGATCCGCTTCTCGCCGCGCGCGAGCCGGCGCGCAATCGAGGCCGCCTGAACGGCATAGCCAACCTCGGGCGTGATCGCCGTCGTGCCGGAAATCTGCGCGATCGCCGTGGCGGTCACGGCCGCCTCGTCGAGGGATGCGGCAAGGGCTGCGATATCGGTCATGGCTCAGGCCTCCCTGGCTTCGGTCCCGCTGCGCTTGGCGAGGTCGAGCGCGACATCGACGATCATGTCCTCCTGGCCGCCGACCATCCGCCGGCGTCCGAGCTCCACGAGGATGTCACGGGTGTCGATGCCGTAGGTCTGCGAGGCGGTCTCGGCGTGGCGCAGGAAGCTGGAGTAGGAGCCCGTGTAGCCGAGCGAGAGGGTTTCGCGGTCGACCCGGACCGGTCGGTCCTGGAGCGGGCGGACGAGCTCCTCGGCAGCGTCCATCAACGCCCACAGATCGCAGCCGTGGTTCAGCCCCGCCCGGTCGGCGACGGCGATGAACACCTCCAGCGGGGTGTTGCCGGCACCGGCGCCCATGCCGGCAAGCGAGGCATCGACCCTGGTGACGCCGTATTCGAGCGCGATCATGGAGTTGGCCACACCGAGGCTCAGATTATGGTGGGCGTGGATGCCGAGTTCGGTCGCCGGATCGAGCCCGTCGCGGAAGGCGGCGAACCGCTCGGCGGTATCCCGCATCAGGAGGGCACCGCCCGAATCGGTGACGTAGATGCAGTGCGCGCCGTAGGACTCCATCAGCTTCGCCTGGGCGAGCAGCGCATCGGGCGGGATCATGTGCGCCATCATCAGAAAGCCGGCCACGTCCATGCCGATGTCGCGGGCATAGGCGATATGCTGCTTGGCGATATCGGCCTCTGTGCAGTGGGTGGCGATGCGCACCGAGCGCGCGCCGGCGGCATGGGCGTTCTTGAGGTCGTGGACGGTGCCGATCCCGGGGATCAGGAGCGTCGCCAGCCTGGCGTGCTGCAGCACGCTCGCCGCGGCCTCGATATATTCGAGGTCGGTGTGCGCGGCGAAGCCGTAGTTGAACGACATCCCGGCCAGCCCGTCGCCGTGGCAGACCTCGATCGCATCGACACGGGCGGCGTCGAGCGCCTTGCAGATCGCCACCACGTGGTCGAGCCCGTAGCGATGGCGGATCGCGTGCATGCCATCGCGCAGGGTGACGTCCTGGATGTAGATTTTTCTGGACTCGTCGAGGGCCATCGTTGCGTCTCCCCTCACCCTGCGGCGCGGCTTTCGACCAGTCGTTCGGCGGTCTTGAGCGCGGCCGAGGTCATGATGTCGAGATTGCCGGCATAGGTCGGCAGGTAGTGCCCCGCACCTTCGACCTCCAGGAAAATCGATGCCTTGATCCCAGTGAAATCGCCCAGCCCCGGGATGGACAGCGGGTTGTTGGAGCCGAAGCGCTCGAACTGCACGTCCTGCTTGAGCCGGTAGCCGGGCACGTAGGATTGCACCTCGGCCACCATCGATTCCACCGAACCGGCGATCGCCCCGGTGTCGCCGTCCGCAGAAAGGGTATAGATCGTATCGCGCATCAGCAGCGGCGGTTCGGCCGGGTTGAGGACGATGATCGCCTTGCCGCGCTCGGCGCCGCCGACGACCTCGATCCCCTTGGCGGTGGTCTCGGTGAACTCGTCGATATTGGCCCGCGTGCCGGGTCCCGCCGACCGGCTGGCGATCGAGGCCACGATCTCGGCATAGTGCACCGGCGCGACCCGGTCCACCGCATGGACGACCGGGATCGTCGCCTGGCCGCCGCACGAGACCATGTTGATGTTCGGCGCGCCGAGATGTTCGTCCATGTTGACCACCGGCACGACGTAGGGGCCAATGGCCGCCGGTGTCAGATCGATGATCGTCTTGCCGTGCGCGGCGCAGATCTCGGCGTTGCGCGGATGCGCCTTGGCGGACGTGGCGTCGAACACGATGGCGATCCCCGCCCATTCGGGCATCGCCGCCAGGCCCTCGAGCCCCTGGTGGGTCGTCGTCACGCCGCGCTTGCGCGCCCGCGCAAGCCCGTCGGAGTCCGGATCGATGCCGGCCAGAGCCGCCATCTCCAGGGTCTCGGAGGTCTCCAGGATCTTGATCATCAGATCGGTGCCGATGTTCCCCGAACCGACGATCGCAACGCGCGTTCTCATCATCGTGCCCCTGCGGTCTCAGGCTTCGAACGCCGCGCGGACCGAACCGAGCCCTTCGATCCGCGCCTCCATCACGTCGCCCGGCGTGACCGGGGCCATCGGGCCGAGCGCGCCGGTCATGATCACCTCGCCCGCGCGCAGCGGGGTTCCGACCGCGACCATCTTGCGCGCAAGCCAGAGCGCGGCGTTCAGCGGGTTGCCCAGACACGCCGCACCGGCGCCGACCGAAACCTGATCGCCCTGGTTCTCCATCACCATGCCGCATTCGCGCAGATCGAGATCATCGATCGAGACCGGACGGGTGCCGAGCACGAACAGACCCGAGGACGCGTTGTCGGCGATGGTGTCGACGATCTTGATGTCCCAGCCGGCGATGCGCGAGCCGACCACCTCGATCGCCGGCAGGGCGTAGGCCACCGCATCGATCAGATCGATCGGGGTAAGCTGGTCCTCGTGGAGGTCGTATTCCAGGACCAGCGCTATTTCGGCCTCGCAACGCGGTTGCAGAACTTGGCCGGCGGCGATCTCCTCGCCGTCGACTAGGCACATGTCGGCGAACAGCATGCCGTAATCGGGCTGGTCCACGCCGAGCTGGGCCTGGACGGCCTTGGCGGTCAGCCCGATCTTGCGCCCGACCAGCCGACGGCCGTCCGCCTCGGTCCAGTGCTCGGTGTTGGTCTTCTGCACGGCGTAGGCGGCCGCGACATCGCCCTCGGGCAGGTCGTCGCGCACTGGCTTGATCGGCTTTCCGCTGGACCATGCCGCGCGGATGCGGCGGGCCGCCTGTTCGATCCTGTCCTGGCTCATCGGCTGGCTGCGTCCCTCAAAGCTTGATGCAGATGTTCTTCTGCTCGGAGTAGAAGTTGAGCGCATGCTGGCCGCCCTCGCGCCCGATGCCCGACAGCCCGATGCCGCCGAAGGGGGTGCGCAGATCGCGCAGGAACCAGCAATTGACCCAGTTGATGCCCGCTTCCATCGCCTGGCTGACCCGGTGGCCGCGCGACAGGTCGGTGGTCCAGACGACCGAGGCCAGCCCGTAGTCGGTGTCGTTGGCCATCGCGATGGCCTCGTCCTCCGAATCGAAGGGGGTGACGTGGCAGACCGGCCCGAAAATCTCTTCCTTCTGTATCGGCGTATCCTCGCCGAGGCCGGCCAGGACGGTCGGCTGGACGAAGGCGCCGTTGTCGCGGCTGTCGCCGAATTCGGGAACGCCGCCCCCGGTTATCACCTCCGCGCCGAGCGTGCCGGCAAGTTCGTAGTAGGAGATCACCTTGTCGCGGTGCTCATGGGAGATCAGCGAGCCCATCTGGGTCGTGGCCCCCTCGGGCCGGCCGATGACGATCGCCTCGGCGCGGGCTTTGAGCGCATCCACGAAGCGCGCATAGATCGGCCGCTCCACATAAACCCGTTCGGAGCTCAGGCAGACCTGGCCGGTATTGGCGAACACCGAACGGGTCGTGCCCTCGATCGCGGCCTCGAAGGCGGCGTCGGCGAAGACGATCGCGGGGTTCTTGCCGCCAAGCTCGAAGGACAGCGCCTTCATGTTGACCGAGGCGGCCTTCATGATCTCGCGCCCGGTCGCGGTCTCGCCGGTGAAGGTGATCGCGTCGATCCCGGGGTGGCCGGTGATGAACGCGCCCGCCGAGCCGGGTCCGAAGCCGTGGACCACGTTGAACGCGCCGGCCGGGACGCCCGCCTCGTGCATCACCTCGGCAAGGAGCGTCGCCGTCGTCGGGGTCTCTTCCGACGGCTTGAGGATGACCGCATTGCCGGTCGCCATCGCCGGGGCAAGCTTCCAGGTCGACAGCAGGCGCGGTAGGTTCCAGGGCGAGATCACG
>CAYFYS010000155.1:0-5617 GCA_964347365.1 uncultured Rhodospirillaceae bacterium
ACGCTATCACCATGGGTGACATGCCGCCGGCGATTCTGAGCTTCCGCTGGTTCAACCTCGACATCGCGCGCGAGGACTATCCCCATCTGCGGCGGTGGTACGATGTGGTTTCGGCGCGGCCCGCCTTCATCGAGCACGTGATCGATATCGGACTTGCGTGAGCGCTGCGCAGAGCGGATCCGACCCGGTGGAACGCGGCGCGTCTTAGATGATGCCGGAAGCGGCCAGCCGGTCGCGCGCCACCCGGTCCAGCCCCAGCATGCCGCCCAGGATCTCTTCGGTATGTTCGCCGAGCGCTGGCGCAGTGTGGCGGACCGCACCCGGGGTGACGGAGAGCCTGGGCGCGACGTTTTGCATGTGCATCGGGCCGAGAACCGGATCGATCAGCCGGACGATCGCCTCGCGCGCCTTGAAGTGAGCATCCTCGAGCATCTCCGGTGCGCGGTAGATGTCGCCGTTGGGAACGCCGTGCGCGTTGAGCCGTTCGGTCAGCGCGCGCGCGTCCATCGTGCCGGCCCAGTCCGAGATCAGCGCATCCAAAGCCGCCTGGTTTGTGCCGCGCGCGATGTGGGTCGCATAGCGCGGGTCCTCGGCCAGTTCCGGGCGATCCATCGCCGCGGCCAGACGCCTGAAGACGGTGTCCTGATTGGCCGCGATCAGCACCATCGCGCCGTCGGCAGCCGCATAGACGTTCGACGGTGCGATCATCGGCAGGATCGATCCGGTGCGCTCGCGGACGTACCCGCCGATATCGTATTCGCTGATCAGGCATTCCATGACCGCCAGCACCGCCTCGTAGATCGCGCTGTCGACCACCTGGCCACGCCCGGTGCGCGCGCGGCTGTGGATGGCCATCATCGCGCCCAGCGCGGCGAACGTCGCGGCCAGCGTATCGCCGATGGAGATGCCCATCCGGCTCGGCGGGGTCGCAGGATCGCCCACGACGTAGCGCAGCCCTCCCATCGCCTCGCCGATCGCGCCATAGCCGGCGCGCTGGGCATAGGGTCCGGTCTGACCGTAGCCGCTGACCCTGACCATGACGATACGCGGGTTGATCGCCGCCAGATCCTCATAGCCGAGATTCCAGCGCTCCATCGTCCCCGGACGGAAGTTCTCGACTACGATGTCGGACTTCTCGACCAGCGAACGGATGATCGCCTGCCCCGCTTCCTCGCGCGCGTTCAGAGTGACCGACTTCTTGTTGCGGGCGAGCACCGGAAACCACAGCGCCTTGCCGTGTGGCTTCTCCGAACCCCATTCGCGCATCGGATCGCCGGAGCCCGGCTGTTCGAGCTTGATCACCTCGGCGCCGAAATCGGCCAGGATCTGACCGCAGAACGGCCCGGCGATGAGCTGGCCCATCTCGATCACCCGAAGGTCGTTCAGCGGTCCTTTGCGGTCTTCGGTCCGTGCGGTCATTCGGTCGTCCCTGCGGCGGTGCGGAATCATGGCGGGCGCCGTCGGCGGGTGTCAACGCCGCCTGGGTGCGCGGTTGAAATCGATTGAGAACCGTCAACGCTTGTTGGATTATTCCCCTCAGCCGGGTTTCAGGAGACGTCCATGCCGCCTCGTCGGGTCGAGTTGATCGAGGTCTCGGCCCGCGACGGGCTGCAGAACGAGCCGGAAATCCTGCCCACGGAAGTCAAGGTCACCTTGATCGGCCGGGCGGTCGCCGCCGGCATTCGCCGGCTGGAGGCGACAAGCTTCGTCAACCCCAGGCGGGTCCCCCAGATGGCCGACGCCGAGGCGGTCATGGCCGCGCTGCCGAAGCGCAAGGACGTCACCTATATCGGTCTGGTGCTCAACCTGCGCGGCTTCGAACGGGCCGCCGCGGCGGGCTGCGAGGAAGTGAATTACGCGCTCGTCGCCTCGGATGCCTTCTCCCGGCGCAACCAGGGCACGACCGTCGAGGAGGGCGTTGCAGTCTTCGAGGACATCGGTCGGGCCGCCAGGCGAGCCGGCATCCGGTTCAGCCTGACGCTCAGCGCGGCCTTCGGCTGTCCGTTTCAAGGCGAGGTGCGCCCCGAGCGGGTCCACGAACTGGTCCGGCACTGCGCCGGCATCGGCGCCTTCGAGATCGGCATCGCCGATACCATCGGCGTGGCGGTGCCGGTCCAGATAAGGGAGATGTTCACCGAAGTCGCCCGCATTGCGCCCAGCGTGCGGCTGCGCGGGCATTTCCACAATACCCGCAACACCGGGCTTGCCAACGCCTTTGCCGCGGTCGAAGCCGGCGTTCATGCGCTCGATGCCAGCATCGGCGGGCTCGGCGGCTGCCCCTTCGCCCCGGCCGCGACCGGCAACATCCCGACCGAGGATCTGGTCTATCTCCTCGAACGTTCGGGCATCGAGACCGGCGCGGAGATCGAAGCGTTGATCGATACCGCCCATTGGATCGAACAACAGCTCGGACGACCGGTCCCGGCGATGCTGAGCCGGGCCGGCAATTTCCCGCCCGCCAGCTTGCACGCGTGAGCAGCGGGCGGATCACCGCGGCGGAGGGCTGGCGCGCCTACTACGCCAGGACCGGTACCCGGCCGCCGCGCGAGACGCTGATCCGCGCGCTGGAGGGTTTCGATGCGACGGCCGGGCCGGGGCGGGCCGTCGACCTCGGCTGCGGCGGCGGGCGCGATGCGGTCGAACTGCTGCGCCGGGGCTGGCGGGTGCTGGCGCTGGATGCCCAGGCGTCTGCGATCGAGGCGCTACGCACCCGCGACGACCTGCCTGCGACCGGCCGGCTGGAAACGATTGTCTGCGGCTTCGAACATGCCGCGATCCCCGGTGCGGACCTGGTCAATGCGAGCTTCGCGCTGCCGCTTTGCCGTCCTGATGCCTTTCCCTGGCTCTGGGCGCGGATCACCGCAGCGCTGCCGCCCGGCGGGCGGTTCGCGGGCCAGCTCTACGGCGACCGCGACGAATGGTTTGGCGATCCTTCGATCACCTTCCACACCCGCGGTCAGGCCGAGGCGCTGTTCGCCGGCTTCGACATCGAGTTTTTCTGTGAGGAGGAGGACGACGCTCTCACCCCGCGCGGCCGACGCAAGCACTGGCACATCTTCCATGTCGTTGCGCGGCACACCGGTTGAGCTCGCGCCCGGCAGGCCCGCAGAGAATGCAGGCAAAAAGCGCCGCCAAGGGCCTCCCTGGCGACGCCTTGGATGCTCTTGGTGACCGGCCCTAGTTCTTGGCCGCGCAGGGATTGCTGCTGGCCGCGCAGGGATTGCTTGCAGCGCACGGGTTGCACGGCTTGGGCTGGCACGGGTTGCACGCCGCGATCTGGGTGTGGGTCGCACCGGTATCGCTGGCCGCGGCAGCCGGCAGCGCGGCCCTACCGGCCGCCATGGCGACGATGCTGAGCGTGGTGACTGTCTTGCGGATCATGGAAATCTCCATTTCGATGGATCTGCCGGCCCGGCTCGCAATCCCGACGATCATTCTGTCTCCGGCGAACCGAACGCGTTTCAGCGGGCCTCATTAAATACCGAAAGCCGTTGCGCAGGCAAATGAATTCATCGGCCGTTCCCTTGGCATATCGGCGGGAACGTGCCGATCACGTGCTGTTCCGGGACAGTCCCGCAGGGTCGTTCGGGGCCGAGGCGTTGCCCTCGCCCAGCCGGCGGACCATCAGGACGCTGTCGATCCAGCGGTCGAACTTGTAGCCGACCGCGGGCAGAACGCCGGCGGGACGGAAGCCGTGCCGGGCATGAAAATCGATCGAGGCACGGTTGGCCGAATCGCCGATCACGGCGACCATCTGGCGGCAGCCCTGCGCGGTGCAGCGCGCGATCAGGGCTTCGATGAGACGGCTGCCGAGCCCGATCCGCGCGGCGTCGCGGCTGATATAGATCGAGTGCTCCACAGTGTAGCGATACGCCAGCCGCGGCCGGTACGGGGCAGCGTAGGCGAAACCGCGGAGCGCACCGCCGCGCAGCACGACGAGAAAGGGCAGCGATCGGGCACGGACCGCCTCCCAGCGGCGGACGAGCTCGTCGGGCCCGGGCGGCTCGATCTCGAAGGAAGCGGTGCCGGATCGGACATGGTCGGCATAGATCCCGGCGATGGCGGGGAAGTCCTCCCGCCGCGCTTCGCGGATGTCGGTCATTCCGCTGCCAGGTCGGCGTGCGCGATCCCGTTCAGCGCGGAGACGATTTCGGTCATCAGGGCGGCGATACGCGGCAGATCGGCGCGCCGCGTGATGCGGTTCTCGTCCATGTAGAGCATGCGGTTGATCTCGATCTGGAGCGCGTGCACACCTTCTTCCGGCCGCCCGTAACGGCGGGTGGTATAGCCGCCGGCGAACGGCCGGTTGCGAACCACACGGTAGCCGTGGCGCAACAGCACTGCCTCGACCGTGTCCGTGATCGCACCCTCGCACGATGTGCCCGAGACGTCGCCCAGGACGAAATGGGCCCGCCCATGCCCGGCATCGGGGTCCATCGGCCCGCCGATGGATGGCATCGAATGGCAGTCGATCAGCACGCAATAGCCGAACCGGTCGCGGGTCTCGGCGACCAGCCCGCGCAGCGCGTCGTGGTAGGGCCGGTAATAGGTGTCGATCCGCTCTTTGGCCTCGGAGAAGCGAAGCTTGTGGGCGTAGATCTCGCGCCCGCCGGCGACCATCCGCGCGATGGTGCCCAGCCCCGCCGCGACCCGGTTGGAACGGGTGTTGACGTAGTCCGGCAGCGCGTCCTCGAACATTTCGGGGTCGAGTTCGAAGGGCTCGCGGTTGGGGTCGATGAAGGCGCGCGGGAATTTCGCGCGCAACAGCGGCACGCCCAACGCCGGCCCGTCGGCGAACAGCTCGTCGACGAAGGTGTCTTCGGACCGCCTCAAATCGAGCGCGCTCAGTGGAGAGCGCGCAACGAACGCCGCCGGGTAATCGGTTCCGCTGTGGGGCGAGGCCAGCACCAGCGGAGAGGTCTGAAGGGCGGGCCTCAGTATCTCGTGGTGATCCGATGCCTGGAGGTGGACTCTTGCCGAACGCGTCATCACCGCCCAGATGTAGACCATGGCCACGCCGTTGTCATCTTCGCGCCGGTCTTCCTCATCCCCGAACAGTGCCTTTTGCCCACGGGAACGTGTCTGCGCAGAGCGGCCAGGCCCGCCCGGGGTGCCGCATCGCACCCGGTCGAAGCGGCTGCGCTTCCTTGCGCCCGACACCCCGACCCGGCCGCGGCGACACCCCGGTCTCCTGCTTGGGGAATGACGACGCTTGCGCTGCGGGCGCCGGTGCCTCTAGGTTCGGCGCGGCCCGGGGCGGTCGCCCGCGCCGCCATAAAGCGATGATGGAGACGATGGCGCGCGCCGGTCATTTCTTCTATCCCGGTGAGCCGCTCGCCGGCGATGCGATGCGGGTTACCCTGCTGGGGACCGGGACGCCGTTCCCGCGCCGCGGTCAGGCCTGCGCCGGGGTTCTGGTGGAGGCGGGCGGGCAGAAACTCCTGCTCGATGTCGGGCCAGGCGTGCCGGCGAACTTCACCGCGCTGGAGATCCCTGTCGATGCGGTGGACAAGGTCTTTCTCAACCATCACCACGTCGATCACATTGGCGGTCTGGACCAGTACTGGATCGGCGGCTGGACCTATGGCCGACGGCGCGCACTGCGCGTCTGGGGCCC
>CAYFYS010000156.1:0-5616 GCA_964347365.1 uncultured Rhodospirillaceae bacterium
CGGGCAGGTTGGCGACGATGCCGGCGAAGATGATCAGCGAGATGCCGTTGCCGACGCCGCGCTCGGTGATCTGCTCGCCCAGCCACATCAGGAATATGGTCCCGCCGACCAGCGTGATCACCGTGGTGGCCCGGAAGAACAGCCCCGGCGTCTGGACGGCGGTGCCCTGGCTGCCGCTCATGCCCTCCAGCCCGACGGCGATGCCGTAGGCCTGCAGCGCGGCCAGGACCACCGTGCCGTAACGCGTGTACTGGTTGATCTTCTTGCGGCCCGGCTCGCCCTCCTTCTTGAGTTGCTCGAAATAGGGGTGCACCGCCGTCAGGAGCTGCATGATGATCATCGCCGAGATATAGGGCATGATGTTCAGCGCGAAGATCGTCATGCGCCCGAAGGCGCCGCCGGCGAACATGTCGAACATCCCCAGGATGCCGCCGGCCTGCTGCTCGAAGATGTCCTTCAGGATCGCCGGGTCGATGCCCGGCAGCGGGATATAGGTGCCCAGGCGATAGATCACCAACGCGCCCAGGGTGAACCAGATGCGCTTCTTGAGTTCGGTCGCCTTGGCGAAGTTGGCGAAACTGATATGCGAGGCAAGCTGTTCGGCGGCCGATGCCATGGCCTATTCCCCGGACGGGGCCTCGCCCCCGTCATCTCCGGGCGTGGCCGAGGACGCGCGCGCCGCATCGGCCTTCGCACCCCCCTTGCCCGCCTTTCGGACCGACGCAGCGACCAGGGCGATCGTTCCGCCGGCCTGCGCGATCGCCACGCGCGCGGCCTTGGAGGCACCGCTTACCTCGAGGACGACGCCCGCCTTGATTGCGCCCTTCGCAAGGATGCGGATGCCGTCGGCGCGGGACTTGAACAGCCCGGCCGAAACCAGAACGTCCTCGGTGATCGGGGCTGCGGGGTCGATCCTGCCGGCATCGATCGCCGCCTGCAGACGGCCGAGATTCACCACGCGGTAGTTTTTGCGGAAGGGCTTCTTGAAGCCGCGCTTGGGCAGGCGGCGGTGGAGCGGCATCTGGCCGCCCTCGTAACCCAGCAGGGACACCCCGCTGCGCGATTTCTGGCCCTTCTGCCCTTTGCCGCTGGTCTTGCCACTGCCCGATGCGATGCCGCGGCCAACCCGCTTTCGCGGCCGCCGGGCACCGGGATTGTCCCGCAGCTCGTTCAATCGCATCGCTGGCTCCTAGTCGGCATTGCAGACCGAGACCAGGTGCGCGACCTTGTCGATCATGCCGCGCACCGCCGGTGTGTCTTCCAGCACCCTGCTGCGGTACAGCTTGTTCAACCCCAGCCCGACCAGCGTCGCCCGTTGATCCTTCGGCCGGCCGATGGGGCTCCCGATCTGGGTGACGGTCAGCTTCCTGTTATGAGGCGTCTCAGCCATCACTCCTGACCTTCTGCTCCTCGGACGGCCGCCGCCCGATGATGTCGCTGACCTTCTTGCCGCGCCTGTCGGCGACCGACCGAGGCGAGTTGAGCCGCGACAGCGCATCGAAGGTCGCCTTGACCATGTTGTAGGGATTGGCCGTACCGATTGACTTGGCGACGACATCGTGCACGCCCAGGATCTCGAAGATCGCGCGCATCGGACCGCCGGCGATGATACCGGTGCCGGCGGGCGCGGCGCGTAGGACCACGCGCCCGGCGCCAAACCGACCGTTGATATCATGGTGCAACGTGCGCCGTTCGCGCAGCGGCACCCGGATCATCGACCGCTTGGCCTGCTCGGTCGCCTTGCGGATCGCCTCGGGCACCTCGCGCGCCTTGCCGCTGCCGTAGCCGGCGCGGCCCTTGGCGTCGCCGACCACGACCAGGGCGGCAAAACCGAACCGGCGCCCGCCCTTGACCACCTTGGCGACGCGGTTGATGCTGACCAGCTTGTCGACCAGGTCGTTCTGTTCCGAAGAATCCTCGGAGCGCTGGTTGCGGTTGGATCTCGGACCCCGTGCCATGCCAAACCCTCAAAACGTGAGCCCGCCCTCGCGGGCGGCTTCGGCCAGGGCCTTGACCCGGCCATGGTACATGTAGGATCCGCGGTCGAACACCACCTCCTTGACACCCCTTGCGAGCGCGCGCTCGGCCAGGAGCTTCCCGACCCGGGCGGCGGAGGCCTTGTCGCTGCCCGTGCCCATGCTCTTGCGCAGCCCGGTCTCGATGCTGGAGGCGGCGGCCAGCGTCCGGCCGCAGGCATCGTCGATCACCTGGGCGTAGATGTTCCTGGACGAGCGGAAGACCGACAGCCGCGGCCGGCCGGTATTCCGCCGCCGCAGCCGTCGTCGCACCCGATCGCGGCGCGCCGACCTCAGCTTGGTCGCATTGGCCATCTCGAGCTCCTACTTCTTCTTGCCTTCCTTGCGCAGGACGATCTCGTCCGAATAGCGGATGCCCTTGCCCTTGTAAGGCTCGGGCTTGCGCCAGGAGCGTATTTCCGCAGCGACTTGGCCGACGCGCTGGCGGTCGATTCCGGAGACCGCGATCTGGGTCGGACGTTCGCAGACGATAGTGATGTCCTCGGGGATCGGATAGCGCACCTCGTGGCTGTAGCCGAGCTGGAGGACCAGGTCGGCACCGTCCACCGCCGCACGGTAGCCGACACCGGTGATCTCGAGCTTCCTGGTGAACCCTTCGCTGACCCCGGTGACGATGTTCTGCAACAAGCTGCGGGTCGTCCCCCACAGGGCGCGCGCACGCTTGGTCTCATCGCGCGGCGCAACGACCAGGGCGCTGTCGCTCCTAGTGACCGCGACCTCCTCGACGAGCTGCATGCTCAGCGTTCCGAGACGGCCGCTTGCGGTCACTGCACGGCCTGCGATCGCAACCTCCACGCCCGGCGGCAGACTCACCGGGGCCTGTCCCACTCTCGACATGACCGCTCCTCAGAACACCATGCACAGGACCTCGCCGCCGACATTGGCGGCCCGGGCCTCGCTGTCCGACAGGACTCCGCGCGGCGTCGACAGGATCGAGATGCCGAGCCCGTTATAGACTCGCGGCAGGTCCCTGATCTTGGAATAGACGCGCCGGCCCGGCTTGGATATCCGGCGGATCTCCCGTATGACCGGCGCGCCGTCGTGGTATTTCAGCTCGATGCGGAGTTCGGAGATGCCCTTGCGCAACTGGCTCTCGCTGTAGCCGCGGATGAATCCTTCGCGCTCAAGTACCTCCAGAACGTCGGCACGCAGCCGGGAGGCCGGCGCGACGATCGCCTGCTTTTCCGCGCGCTGTCCGTTGCGGATGCGCGTCAACATGTCGCCCAGCGGATCGCTCATCGTCATGGGGCGGCCCTACCAGCTCGACTTGACCATGCCGGGGATGAGCCCGGCCGCGGCGAGCTCGCGCAGCGCGATCCGCGAAATGCGGAACTTGCGGTAGAAGCCGCGCGGCCGACCCGAAAGGTTGCATCGGCTGCGCACGCGCACCGCTGCGCCGTTGCGCGGCAACTTCGCAAGCTTGAGCCGCGCACCGAAGCGTTCTTCCATCGGCAGCGAGCGATCCGACGCCCTAGCCTTGAGCGCATCGCGCCTGGCCCGATCCCGCACGCTCAGGCGCCGCCGCTTCCTGTTTCTTTCGATGGCGCTCTTCTTGGCCATAAGGAACTCCCAATTGCCTCTTGCCGGTCAGTTGACGAACGGGAAACGAAAACCCGACAGCAATGCCCGCGCCTCCGCGTCGGTCCGCGCGGTGGTGACCACGACGATATCCATGCCGCGCATCTGGTCGACCGTGTCATAGTCGATCTCCGGGAATACGATCTGCTCCCTCAGCCCCATGGCGTAGTTGCCCTTGCCGTCGAAGCTTCGCGGCGACAGGCCGCGGAAATCGCGCACCCGCGGCAGGGCGATGGTGATCAGCCGGTCGATGAACTCATACATTCGCTCGCGCCGCAGCGTGACCTTCACGCCCACCGTCATGCCCTCGCGCAGCTTGAACTGGGCGACCGACTTACGCGCGCGGATGACGATCGGTTTCTGACCGGAGATGACGGTCAGATCGCGGGCCGCGGCATCGATCTTCTTTGAATCGGCAACCGCTTCGCCGACGCCCATGTTGAGGACGACCTTGTCGAGCCGGGGGATCTGCATCGGGTTGGAATAGCCGAACTGCGACCGCAGATCTGGGCGGATGACGTTGTGATAGTGCTCCTGGAGACGCGTCGCCATCTGTCGGGTCCTCAGTCGATCACTTCGCCGGACGCCTTGGCGAAGCGGACCTTGCGCGCATCCTCAAGCGTCCTGAAACCGACCCTGGTGGCCTTGTCGGTGGACGGATCGATCAGCGCCACGTTGGAGACGTGGATGGTGGCCTCCTTCTCGACGATTCCGCCGGCCTGGGTCTGGGTCTGCCGGGTGTGGCGCCGGACCATGTTGACCCCCTGGACGATCAGCCTTTCCTGCTTGGGCAGGACTTTGAGCACGTTGCCGCGCGAACCCTTGTCGCGGCCGGCCAGAACGATGACCGTATCGCCCTTGCGGACCTTCTTGATCCTGGCGGCGGGGCGTTTGTTCCGTCCCACGTCAGAGCACCTCCGGGGCGAGCGAGATGATTTTCATATAGTGCTTGGCACGAAGCTCGCGCGTCACCGGCCCGAAGATGCGCGTGCCGATCGGCTCGCCGGCCGCGCTTATCAACACCGCCGCGTTGCGGTCGAAGCGGATCGCGGTCCCGTCGGTCCGGCGGATCTCCTTGGCGGTGCGCACCACGACCGCCTTGTGGATGTCGCCCTTCTTGACCCGGCCGCGCGGGATCGCCTCCTTGACCGAGACCACGATCACGTCGCCCACCGAGGCCCACCGCCGGCGCGCCCCGCCAAGCACGCGGATGCACTGGACACGCCGGGCACCGGAATTGTCGGCGACGTCGAGGCTGCTTTCGGCTTGTATCATCTCGATCCGCCCTCAGCTGGCCGCTTGCACGGTCTCCGCACCGGGCGCATCGGCGATGACCTCCCAGCGCTTGGATTTCGACAGGGGCCGGGATTCGCGGATGCGTACGGTATCGCCGGCCCGGAAGACATTCCCCGGGTCGTGGGCGGTGAACTTGCGCGACCGGCGGATGATCTTCTTGTAGACCGGATGCCGCACCCGGCGTTCGACGCGCACCACGACGGTCTTGTCCATCTTGTCGCTGACGACGATCCCCTGCAGCACGCGTTTCGGCATTCGCTAGCCCTCCGCCCCGGCCTTGCGCCGCTGGTTCATGACGGTCTGGATCCGTGCGATGTCGCGGCGTACCGCGCGCACCCGCGACGTGGCCTCGAGCTGGCCACTGGCGCGTTGGAAACGCAGATTGAGCGCCTCCTTGCGCAGACCGCGGAGCCGATCGAGGAGCTCGTCGGGGGTGTTCTGCCTGATGTCCGCAGCCTTCATCGCCTCAATCCCCGCTCGCCGGGCGGCGCACGAAGCGCACCCGGAGCGGCAGCTTTGCCGCAGCCAGCGCCAGCGCGCCGCGTGCAACCTCGACCGGCACGCCGTCGACCTCGAACATGATCCTTCCCGGCTTCACCCGGCATGCCCAGTATTCCGGCGCGCCCTTGCCCTTGCCCTGGCGCACCTCGGCCGGCTTCTGCGAGATTTTTTATTCGGGTAAGATCGAGATCTACAACCGCCCGGC
>CAYFYS010000157.1:0-5596 GCA_964347365.1 uncultured Rhodospirillaceae bacterium
GCTCTGGAGCAGATCCCACTGGGTCGCGGCGGACGCATCGGTGTGCACGCCCACCGCATAGGCGAACATCCCCAGCGGGCGGGAGGCGGTGATCGCGGCGTCGAGCTGGCGCAGCGATCCCGCCGCCGCGTTGCGGGGATTGGCGAAGACGCTCTCGCCGGCGCGTTCGCGGGCTTCGTTGAGCGCCAGGAAATCGGCCCGGCGCAGATAGATCTCGCCGCGCACTTCGAGCGCCGCCGGCGCGGCGCCGATCAGGCGTCGGGGGACGTCGCCCACGGTCTGCAGATTCGCGCTCACGTTCTCTCCGACCGCGCCGTCGCCGCGGGTCGCGCCGAGGACGAAGACCCCGTCCTCGTAGCGCAGCGAGATCGACAGCCCGTCGATCTTGGGCTCGGCCAGCATCGCGACCGTCTCGGCGTGGTCGAGCCCCAGGAAGCGGCGCACCCTTGCGTCGAATTCGGCGATGTCCGCGCGCCCGAAGGCGTTGGCCAGCGACAGCATGGGAACGGCATGGCTGACCTTGGCAAAGCCCGACCCGGGCGCCGCGCCGATGCGCGCCGAAGGGCTGTCGGGCCGGACCAGGGCGGGAAACATCGCCTCCAGCGCGTCGTTGCGCCGGCGCAGGGCGTCGTATTCCGCGTCGCTGATTTCCGGCGTGTCCCGGCCGTGATAGAGCGCATCGTGCCGGGCGATTTCTGCAGCCAGACGCGCAAGCTCCGCTGCGGCGTTCTCGGCGGTGTAGCCGGAAACATCCTCGCCGTCGACGCTCACGACGGCCCGCCCGCGATCAGGCTGTCGGCCGCCGCCCGCGCCTCATCGGTGATCCGGGCGCCGGCGAGCATCCGGGCGATCTCCTCGCGCCGGTCCTCGGCGTGGAGCTCATCGACCACGGTGGTCATCTCCGGTCCGGCGCGCCGGCGCGCGGCGCGCTTGTGGACCCGCCAATGGGCCGCGCCGAGCGCCGCGACCTGGGGCGAATGGGTGATCGCCAGCACCTGGACCGCCCGACCGAGCCGGCGCAGCCGCTCGCCGACCGCGGCCGAGGTCGCGCCGCCGATGCCGGAATCGACCTCATCGAAAACCAGCGTCGGTACGGAATCGGTGCGCGCAGTAACCACCTTCAGCGCGAGCATGAACCGGGCAAGCTCGCCGCCCGAGGCGATGCGCGATAGCCTGCCCGGCGCGACATCGGCGCTGGTCGATGCGGTGAACGCGACCCGGTCGATGCCGTGCGCACCCCAGCCGCTCTCGGGCAGGGTCTCGACCACCGTAACGAAGCGCGCCGCGCCCAGCCGCAACGGGCGCAGCTCGCGCAGGACGGCCTGATCGAGGCTGGCGGCGGCATCGCTGCGGTCCCCGCTGAGCGCTCCTGCCGCCGCCAGGAAGGCGGTCCTGGCATCCGAGGCGGCCGTGGCGAGCGCGGCCAGCGCGCCGGCCCGATCGGCGATCAGAGCAAGCCTGGCGGCGAGTTCTTCGCGCAGTCCGGGCAGCGCATCGGGCGCCACGCCGTGCTTGCGCGCAAGCGCCCGCAGCGTGAACAGACGCTCTTCTGCCGCCTCCAGACGATCCGGCTCGGCCTGCATGTCCTCCACCGCCCGGGCGAGCGCCGCGCGCGCCTCGTCGGCTTCGGCCAATGCCCGGTCCAGCGCCTCCAGAGCCGGGTCGAGCATACCGCCGGCAAGCCCGGCCGTGCGGGCGAGCGCGCGATGGGCCGCACCCAGACACGCCTGCGCGCCGCCACCGTCATCGAGCGCGGCGAGCGCCTCGGCGACCGCCTCGGCCAGACGCTCGGCATGCCGGAGCCGCTGCCGGAGCGCGTCCAGCGCGTCTTCCTCTCCGGGTTCCGGGGCCACGGCGTCGAGTTCCTCGATCGCATGGCGCAGCCCGGCCTCTTCGCGCACCGCCCCGTCGCTCGCCGCCCTGGCCTCGGCGAGCGCGGCGTGCGCATCGCGCCACGCCCGAAAGGCGGCCCCGGTCGCCGCGCGGGCTCGGGCAAGGTTCGCGAAATCGTCCAGGACGGCGCGGTGGCTGGCGCCCTCGCCAAGCTCCTGGCTGGCGAACTGGCCGATGACCGCAACGAGGTGCGCCCCGATACCGCGCAGGAACTGGACCCCGATCTGCTGGTCGTGAACGAACGCGCGCGAGCGCCCGTCGGCGCTCACCGTCCGGCGCAGGATCAGGGGCTCACCCGGGGCCGGCGCCTCCAACCCCTGTTCGGCGATCGCGGCAAGGACGGGATGGCCGGACGGCAAGGCGAACACCGCCGCGACACTGGCGGTCAACGGCTCCGCGCCGCGACCGGGCCGGCGCACCATCCCGGCATCGGCGCGCATGCCGAGCGCCAGCCCCAACGCATCGAGCAGAACCGACTTCCCCGCCCCGGTCTCTCCGGTCAGCACGCACAGACCGGGCTTGAACGAGATTTCCAGACGCTCGATCAGGACGACATTCCGAACCGAGAGCGAGACCAGCATCGACCCTAGAACATCCAGTCGAAGGCGCGTGCGAAGAACCCGCGATCGTCCGGCGGAGGCCGCGCCCGGTCGCCGGCGAGCGCGTAGCTGTCGCTGTACCACCGGCTGCCGGGATAGTTGTGACCCAAGACGCCGGCGGCTTTGCGCGCCTCCTCGCGCAGGCCGAGCGCGGTGTAGGACTCGACCAGCCGATGCAAGGCCTCGGGCACGTGCGACGTGGTCTGGAAATCGTCGACCACCTTGCGGAAGCGGTTGATCGCCGCCAGGTAGTGCCCGCGCCTGAGGTAGAAGCGGCCGATCTCCATCTCCCTTCCCGCGAGATGATCCCTGGTCAGGTCGATCTTCAGCCTGGCGTCCCGGGTGTAAGGCGTCTCGGGGAACCGCTTGACGACCTCCTGCAGCGCGGCGAGCGCCTGCTGGGTCGCAAGCTGGTCGCGCGAGACGTCGGAAATCTGTTCGTAATGGCAAAGTGCGCGCAGATAGTAGGCATAGGCTACGTCGCGGTTTCCGGGATGAAGCTGGATGAACCGGTCGAGCGCGATCACGGCTTCGTCGTAAGACTTCGCCCGATAGTTGGCGTAGGCCGCCATGAGCTGGGCCTTGGTCGCCCAGACCGAATAGGGGTGTTGGCGTTCGACATCGTCGAACAACCGCGCCGCTTCCACGAAATCTTCGTTCCGCAGCGTATCCACGGCATCGTTATAGATCTCCGAGACAGGCCGTTCGATATAGCGTTCGTCGTCGTCATCGCCCGAGGCGCAGGCTGCGAGCAGCAGGGCGGATGCAACCAACGCCCAGCGGCCGCAGGATCGGACCGGCGCACGCAACAACAACGCCATCGACACCCCGATGTTCCGCGCACGCACGCCGTGCGCCCGGGGAAAGTATAACATGGCGCCGCCCGGCGCTTAAGCGGCCCGGCCGATACCTGATGGAATCGGCCGGGCAGCACCCCGCCACGCCGAACGGCGAGGCGGGGTGCTGCGATCAGTTCGCCTGGCGCCTGAGGAAGGCCGGGATGTCCAGGAAATCCTCCTCGCCGCCGCTGCCGGGCGCGGTGTCGTCGGGCGCGAAGTCGTCGAATTTCGGCGGCACCCGGGCAGCAGCCGGCGGGGCCGCGCTGCCCCGTTCGGATTTCGGTTCCGGCCGCACCGGCGGTGCCGCCGCGCCCGGTTCGGCGACCTTGTCGATCGGCGTGAAGACCGGCTCGTTGTCGGTGATTTCGCGCCGGCGCCGCGCTTTGCCGCCCCCGGTCATGCGTTCGAACAGACTCGGGCTGCGCCGCCCGTGCTGGTCGGGCTCATCGGCCTTCCCGGCCGGGGCAACGTCCGGCCACGCCCCGGCGCTCTGCCGAACATCGACATCGATCGCCCGCTCCTTGTCCAGCGCCTCATGCAGCGGCGGATGCTCGATCGGACTGGTGGGAAGGACAAAGGACCTCTCCGGACCGGACTCCTGGTCGTCCCGGCGCTCCCCTGCCGGGCTGTCGATCGCCGGCGGCGGCGCATCGACAAGCGCCGGGGCCGCCGCGTCGCTGCCGGCATCGCCAACCACCTTGAGGACCGGCTTGACGGCCGCGCCGGGATCGACGTCGATGCCGGTAGCAACGACCGAGACGCGCAGCGTTCCCCCGAGGGTGGAATCCAGGGTCGAGCCGAAGATGATGTTGGCCTCCGGATCGACTTCCTGGCCGATCCGGTTGGCCGCCTCGTCGACCTCGAACAGGGTCATGACGGGGCCGCCGGTGATGTTGATCAGCACGCCGCGCGCGCCCTTCATCGCCACCTCGTCGAGCAGCGGGTTGGAGATCGAGGCCTCGGCGGCGGCGATCGCGCGCTGCTCGCCCTCCGCCTCTCCGGTGCCCATCATCGCCTTGCCCATCTCGCTCATCACCGTGCGGATGTCTGCGAAGTCGAGATTGACCAGCCCGGGCACGACCATCAGGTCGGTGATGCCGCGAACGCCGGAATGGAGCACCTGGTCGGCCATCGCGAAGGCATCGCCGAAGGTGGTCTTTTCGTTGGCCAGCCTGAACAGGTTCTGGTTCGGGATCACGATCAGGGTGTCGACATATTGCTGCATCTCCTGGATGCCGGCCTCGGCGATACGTGCGCGTTTGACGCCCTCGAAGTCGAAGGGCCTGGTCACCACGCCCAGGGTGAGGATGCCCTGCTCGCGGGCGAGCCGGGCGATGACCGGCGCCGCGCCGGTGCCGGTGCCGCCGCCCATGCCGGCGGTGACAAACACCATGTTGGTGCCCGCAATATGGTCGGCCAGCTCCTCCATCGCCTCTTCGGCCGCGGCACGCCCGATTTCCGGCCGCGCACCGGCACCCAAGCCGCCGGTGATGTTGCGGCCGAGCTGGATCCTGCGGTCGCTCAGCGACTGGACCAGCGATTGGGCATCGGTGTTGGCGATAAGAAACTCCACACCCTCCAGCTTGGCGTTGATCATGTTGTTGACCGCATTGCCACCGGCACCGCCCACGCCGATCACGGTGATTTTCGGTTTCAACGGGTGCTCCTGCTTCGGGACCGAAAGGTCGATGGTCATCGGCTTCTCCTAGCTCCAGGGATTGTCGGTTTCATTGGATGCTCTCGCGCAACCATTGACCCAGCCGGCCGAACCTGCCGTTCGGGTCTGTGGTGCCGTGCATCGCGAAATCGGACTGGCCGTGGCTTTCCTGGGCGAATCTCAGCAGCCCGGCCGCGGTCGAGAAGGCCGGCCCGCTCGCCGCCTCGGCCAGCCCGTGCACCCGCATCGGCCGGCCGAGCCGGACCTGCTTGCCGAGCATCAGGGCGGCCAGCTCGCGCACGCCGGCGAGCTGGCTCGCCCCGCCGGTCAGAACCATCCGCCTGCCCGCAAGCCGGCTGACGCCGTTGGCGCCCAGCCGGTCGCGGACGATCTCGAAAATCTCCTCCACCCGCGGCCGGATGATGCCCACCAGAAGCGAGCGCGGGACGTGGTTGGGCTCGTTGCGGTCCTCCTCGCCGACCAGCGGGACGTCGATCAGCTCCTGCTCGTCTGACGGCGAGGGCAGCACGCTGCCATAGAGCACCTTCATCCGTTCGGCATGGACCAGCGGCGTGGACAGCCCGCGGGCGATGTCCTTGGTGACGTAT
>CAYFYS010000158.1:0-5568 GCA_964347365.1 uncultured Rhodospirillaceae bacterium
CAACGTCCGGTGCTTTTCCGCCGGCGCCTCGCGCGAGCCCGAGCTCGCCGGGAGCTGGGGCGCCGTGGTGGGCTCGTTCTTCACCATGGCGGTCACCTTGCTGCTGGCCTTCCCGGTCGGCGTCTGCGCGGCGGTCTATCTCGAAGAGTTCGCGCCGCAGAACCGCTGGACCGACCTCATCGAGGTCAACATCAACAACCTTGCGGCCGTACCCTCGATCGTCTTCGGGCTTCTCGGACTGGCGGTGTTTCTCAACGTCTTCGGGGTGCCGCGCTCTGCGCCGCTGGCCGGCGGCATGGTGCTGGCGCTGATGACCCTGCCTACCATCATCATCGCCACGCGGGCGGCGCTCAAGGCGGTGCCGCCCTCCATCCGCGAGGCGGCGCTCGGCGTGGGCGCTTCGAAGATCCAGGTCGTGGGGCATCACGTGCTGCCGCTGGCTCTGCCCGGCATTCTCACCGGCACGATCATCGGCATGGCCCAGGCGCTCGGCGAGACCGCCCCGCTGCTCATGATCGGTATGGTCGCCTTCGTCGTCGACATCCCCAGCGGCCCGCTCAGCGCCGCGACCGTCCTGCCGGTGCAGATCTTTCTGTGGGCGGACATGCCCGAACGTGCCTTCGTCGAGAAAACCAGCGCCGCGATCATGATGCTGCTGGCGTTCCTGGTGGCCATGAACGCCCTGGCGATCTTCCTCAGGCGCCGGTTCGAGCGCCGCTGGTAGGCCGGCCGGACATGGAAGGAGCAGGCCAATGAACGATCCGGGCACGGCGGTCAAGCGCGACTACGGCCTGGACACGGCTGGGACGGCGGTGCGTCCGGACGCGCCGGCCACCAAGGTCGCGGCGCGGCGGGTCTGCGTCTTCTACGGCGACAAACAGGCGCTGAGCGATGTCGACATCGACATCCCCGAGAATCGGGTCACCGCCCTGATCGGGCCGTCGGGTTGCGGCAAATCGACCTTCCTGCGCTGCATCAACCGGATGAACGACGTCATCGACGGCTGCCGGGTCACCGGCACGATTCTGATCGACAGCATCGACGTCTATGACCGCGCGCTCGATGTCGTGCAGCTCCGCGCGCGGATCGGCATGGTCTTTCAGAAGCCCAACCCGTTTCCCAAGTCGATTTTCGACAACGTCGCCTACGGGCCGCGGATCCACGGCCTGGCCGCCTCCCGCGCCGAGCTCGACGACATCGTCCATTACAGCCTGGAGCGCGCCGGGCTGCTGGACGAGGTCAAGGACCGGATGACGGAATCCGGGACCGGGCTGTCCGGCGGCCAACAGCAGCGTCTGTGCATCGCGCGCGCGATCGCGATCAGCCCGGAGGTGATCCTGATGGACGAGCCCTGTTCGGCGCTCGATCCGATCGCTACGGCGCGCATCGAGGAGCTGATCGATGAGCTGCGCGAGAACTTCACCATCGTGATCGTCACCCACTCCATGCAGCAGGCCGCCCGAGTGTCCCAGAAGACCGCCTTCTTCCATCTCGGCAACCTCATCGAGGTGGGCGCGACCGAGGAGATCTTCACCAACCCCAAGGACGACCGCACCCAGGGTTACATCACCGGGCGGTTCGGTTGAGCCGGTGCGCGTTGCACACGCCCCGGCGGCACCGGGGCGCAGAATATAGCCCATCCCCGTCACAGGCGGTTCGGTTGAGCCGGTGCGCGTTGCACACGCCCCGGAGTGCGGGTGGCGAGACGTTTGAAAGGATCCGGCCATGGATGCCGAGCACATCGTCAAGTCCTATGACGAGGAGCTCAAGGACCTCAACGACACCATCGCGCGGATGGGCGGGCTGACCGAGGTCCAGATCGCGCGCGCCATCGAGGCCCTGGTGCAGCGCGACCCCGACCTGGCCAGGCGGGTCGTCGACAGCGACGAAGAGGTCGATGACCTGAACCACGCCATCGACATCAAGGCAACCCGGATCCTGGCGCTGCGCCAGCCGATGGCGCTGGACCTGCGCAACGCGGTCGCGGTGCTCAAGGTCGCCTCGGATCTGGAGCGCATCGCCGACTATGCGGCCAACATCGCCCGGCGCTCGATCGCGCTGTCCGAGGTCGCGCCGGTGCGGCCCGCCCACTCCATCCCCCGCATGAGCCGGCTGGTCCAGCAGATGATAAAGGACGTCCTTGATGCCTATATCGGGCGCAACGCCGACAAGGCGATGATGGTGTGGAACTCCGACCGCGAGGTCGACGAGATGTATATCTCGCTGTTCCGCGAGCTGCTGACCTACATGATGGAAGACCCGCGCAGCATCACGCCCTGCATCCAGCTCCTGTTCATCGCCAAGCACATCGAGCGCATGGGCGATCACGTCACCAACATCGCCGAGACGATCAATTTCCTCGTCCATGGCAGGCGCGTGCGCAGCGAGCGCCCGCGCGGCAGGACCAGAGACCACGAGATCCACCATGACGAGCCCCGCTGAACCAGAGCGCGGGGCTCCGTGAGCCCGGTCATCCTGCTGGTCGATGACGAGGCCGCTCTGGTCTCGTTGTTGAGCTACAACCTGGAGCGCGCCGGCTTCGAGGTGCTGAGCGCGCCCGACGGCGAACAGGCGCTGGCGATCCTGGCCGAACGCCGCGTCGATCTGGTGCTGCTCGACTGGATGATGCCCCATATGAGCGGCATCGAGGTCTGCCGCCAGAGTCGGCGCCGGCCTGCGACGCAGAACATCCCGATCATCATCCTGACCGCCCGCGCCGAGGAGTCCGACCGGGTGCGCGGGCTGAACACCGGGGCGGACGACTATGTGTCCAAGCCGTTCTCGACCCCGGAGCTGATCGCCCGGATCCATGCGGTACTGCGCCGCGCCCGTCCGGCGCTGTCCGCCGATCGGCTGGTCTATGGCGGGATCGAGATGGATCTTGCCGCCCACCGGGTCACCCGGGTCGGCCGCGGCGTCCGGCTCGGCCCGACCGAGTTTCGCCTGCTGCGCTACCTGATGGAGCATCCTGGCCGGGTGTTTTCCCGCGATCAGTTGATCGATGCGGTCTGGGGCCATGACATCTATCTCGACACCCGGACGGTCGACGTCCATATCCGGCGGCTGAGAAAGGCGCTCAACGACCACGGCGAGAACGATCTGATCCGCACCGTGCGCTCGGCCGGCTACGCGCTCGAAGCGCCGCGCCCGTCCAGCGCGTCCTGATGGGCCGCCGCCGAGGCGGCACCGAAGCAGGCGAAAATCACCCGCGCGATCGGGCAGGGCCGGGCGAGCGTCTCGGCGACGGTGCGGACGGCGATGCCGGCCGCCCGGGCCGGCGGAAACCGGTAGACGCCGGTGCTGATCGCCGGGAAGGCGATGCTGGCGCAGCCGTTCCGGGCGGCCAGATCCATCGCGGCGCGGTAACAGCCGGCCAGCAGCGCATCCTCGCCGCTGCCGCCGCCACGCCAGACCGGCCCGACGGCGTGGATCACCCACTTCGCGGGCAGGGCGAACCCGGCGGTGATTCTGGCGCTGCCGGTTTCGCATCCGCCGAGCGCGCGGCAGGCCTCCATGAGCTGCGGGCCGGCGGCACGGTGGATCGCGCCATCGACCCCGCCGCCGCCGCGCAGCTCCGCATTGGCGGCGTTCACGATCGCATCCACGGCCAGGGTGGTGATATCGACTTCCATGACCACCATGCGACCAATGCGTCCGGTCATCGTCTATCCCGCATCAGGACCACCAGGAGCGCCAGCCCCGGCAGGGCGGCCAGCGCCGTCATGACGAAAAAGATTACCCAATCTCCGCCCAGCCGGTCGACCGACCAGCCGGCGAGCGCGCCGAGCTGGATGCGGGCGAAATTGCCGATCGAGGCGAGCAGCGCGTATTGCGTGGCGGTGAAGTTCCGGTTGCACAGCGACGACAGATAGGCAACGAAGGCGCAGGTCGCCATCCCCGCGGTCAGGTTGTCGAAGAAGACCGCAGCGGCCAGCAGCCCGAGATCCCTGCCGACCCAGGCGAGCAGCGCAAACAGCAGGTTGGTCGCCGCCATCAGGATACCGCCGGCGAACAAAGCGGTGGCGATACTTGCCCTGGCGCACAGCGCACCGCCGAGGACAGCGCCGAGCAGCGTCGCCGCAAGCCCGACCGATTTCGAGTAGTTGGCGATCTCGATCTTGGTGAAGGCGAGATCGACATAGAACACCCCGGCCATCCGCCCGAGCATCGCATCGCCGAACTTGAACAGAACGATGAAACCGATGACGACCAGCGCGAGGCGGCCGAGCCTGTCGAAGAACTCCGCCAGCGGCGCGATGACCGCATGGTTCACCCATGCCCCGATCGGTGGCGGGCGGGGCCGGGTCGCGGCGGCCTCGGGCTCGCGCGCGAACACGGGCACGGCCATCAGCAAACCGATGAGCCCGGCGGCGCAGGCATAGGCGGTCTGCCACGACGTCGCCGCAGCCAGGTAGAGCACGCCCGCGCCCGAGGCGAAGGCGCCGATATGCCAGCCCAGCACCGCGACCGCGGCGCCCCCGCCATAGGTCCTGGTCTCCAGGATTTCGATCCGGTAGGCATCGATCGCGATGTCCTGAGTCGCCGAGACCAGGGCGACGGCCACCGCGGCGATGGCCAGGACCAGCGGGTTGCGCGCCGGATCGCCCAGGGCCATCGCCCCGATCGCGGCCACCAGGAGCGCCTGGGCGAGCACGATCCACGACCGCCGCCGGCCGAGCCGCGCACCGAGCCAGGGCAGCCGCACGTGGTCGAGCAGAGGCGCCCAAAGGAAGTTGATCGCATAAGGCGTTGCCACCGCGCCGAACAGCCCGATCGCCGTGCGGCTCAGCCCCTCCTCGCGCAGCCAGATCGACAGCGTCGCGAAGACCAGAGAGCTCGGCAGTCCGCTGGCGAGCCCGAGACTGAAGACGGTTGCAAAGCGGCGGTCGCGGTAGACGGCGAGCCCGAACACGACCGGTTCTCAGGTCATTGCGGGTCGCGCCTGTCCGACCGGTCCGGTCCGCCGGGCCCGCTTGCGCGCATGCGGATCCAGCAGAGCCTTGCGCAGTCGGATGGTAGCGGGCGTCACCTCCACCAGCTCGTCATCGCCTATATAGGCGATCGCATCTTCCAGGCGCATCGTTCGGGGCGGGCTGAGCCGGACCGCGTCGTCCTTTCCGGCGGCCCGGAAGTTGGTGAGCTGCTTGGCCCTCAGCGGATTGACCTCCAGGTCGTTGCCGCGCGCGTGCTCGCCGATGATCATCCCGCGATAGACCCTGGTGCCGGGGGCGATGAACATCACCCCGCGGTCCTCGAGGCTGGACAGCGCATAGGGCGTCGCCTCCCCGTCGCCGGTGGCGATCAGCACCCCGGCATGCCGTTCCCTGATCGGGCCGCGGTGGCGCCCGTAGCCGTGGAACAGGCGGTTCATGATGCCGGTGCCGCGCGTGTCGTTCATCAGCACCGCATGGAAGCCGATCAATCCGCGCGACGGGGCAACGAAGCCGATCCTGACCTTGCCGCCGCCCGAGGGTCGCATGTCGGTCATTTCGCCCCGGCGCGGACCCAGCGCCTCGACGACGACGCCGACGAACGCCTCCTCGACGTCGATGATCACCTCCTCCAGAG
>CAYFYS010000159.1:0-5560 GCA_964347365.1 uncultured Rhodospirillaceae bacterium
CGGCGAGCGCGATGCGCCGCGTAAGCTGGACGCCCTTGCGACCGATCGCGTCCCTGGAGACCTGGACCAGGATCGCTTGGCCTTCGTGCACATGGTCCGTGGTCCGCGCGCCGTCCCGCCGGTGGGCAGCGCTGGGGCGGGCACCGTCGATGCCCAGTAAGCCCGCGCGGTCCAGCCCGATGTCGACGAAGGCCGCCTCCATCCCCGGCAGGATACGCTGGACCCGGCCGAGATAGATGTTCCCGATCACCGATCGGCCATCCTCGCGCTCGATGAACAGCTCGACCAGACGGCCGTTCTCGACCAGCGCACCCCTGGTCTCGCCCGGCATGATGTTGATCAGCAAGGACTCACCCAACGGCGCGTTCCCCAGACCGGTCGAAGCCGAGCCCGGCGAGCAGGTTTGCGGTCTCGAACAAGGGTAGCCCGACCACGTTGGAATAGGAACCGCTGATGCCGCGGACCAGCGCGGCGGCCCGGCCCTGGATCGCATAGCCGCCCGCCTTGCCCTGCCATTCGCCGCACGCGAGGTAGGCATCGGTCTCGTCCGCCGACAGCCGTTTGAAGGTGACGATCGTCTGGCCGAGTCGCGTGCGGTGGCGGCCGCCGGGATCGATCACGCAGACCCCGCCATGGACCCGGTGCCGCCGGCCGGACAGAAGGGCGAGGCATCCGCGCGCGGTCTGCCGGTCCTCGGCCTTGGGCAGGATGCGGCGTCCGCACGCCACGACCGTATCGGCGGCAAGGATCCACGCTCCGGCATGGCTGGCGGCGGCCTGGCGGGCCTTTTCCAGCGCAAGTCTCTGCGCCAGCGCCCGGGGCAGTTCGCGCGCACGGGGGGCTTCGTCGATGTCGGCGGGCGCGACGGCATCCGGGACGATCCCGATCTTTCTCAAAAGCTCCAGGCGCCGCGGCGAAGCCGAGGCCAGCACGAGGCGGGCCGCCGCTGCGCTCACCGCTTCACCGCCCGTCGCGCAGCCGGATCGACAGCGACAGCGCGTGCGCATCGAGCCCTTCGGCCTCGGCGAGCCTGACCGCGTCCGGTGCGATGGCCGCCAGCGAGGCCGCGTCGCAACCTACCATCGTCGTACGCTTGAGGAAGTCGAGCACGCCCAGCCCCGATGCGAACCGCGCGCTGCGCGAGGTCGGCAGGACGTGGTTGGGTCCTGCGACATAGTCGCCGATCGCCTCCGGGGTGTGGCGTCCGAGGAAAATCGCACCCGCATGGCGGACCCGGGACGCGATCGCGTCGGCATCCGAACAGGCAAGCTCGAGGTGTTCGGGCGCGATGCGGTCGATCAGCGCCGGCGCATCCGCGAGCGTGTCCAGGACGATCACCGCGCCGCACGCCGTCCAGCTCGCCCGGGCGATGTCCGCACGCGGCAGCCGCGCAAGCAGCACCTCCACTGCCGCAATGACGTCATCGGCGAAGCCCGGCGCATCGGTGATCAGCACCGCTTGGGCGAGCGCGTCGTGCTCGGCCTGGGACAGCAGATCCACAGCGATCCATTCCGGGTCGTTGTCGGCATCGGCAACGACGAGGATCTCCGACGGCCCGGCGATCAGATCGATACCGACCTTGCCGAAGACCTGACGCTTGGCTTCGGCGACATAGGCGTTGCCGGGTCCGGTGATCTTGTCCACCGCGGCGATGGTGGCGGTGCCGTAGGCCAGGGCCGCGATCGCCTGGGCACCGCCGATCCGCCAGACCTCCTGGATGCCGGCGATCGCCGCGGCGGCCAGAACGAGCGGGTCGAGCCTGCCCCCTGGCGCCGGCGTCGCCATGGCGATCCGCTCCACCCCGGCGATCCGGGCGGGGATGGCGTTCATCAGCACCGAGCTCGGATAGGCGGCCGTGCCGCCGGGCACGTAGATGCCCGCCGATTCGAGCGGGGTCCAGCGTGCGCCAAGCCGGACACCGGCGGCATCGCGCCAGGACAACGGTCCGGGCAGCAGCCGATCGTGGAAGGCGGCAATGCGCGCGGCGGCCCGCTCCAGCGCAGCGATCACCTCGGACGCGCATGCCGCGCGCGCCGCGGCGAGTTCGGCAGCGGGGACCCTGAGGGCCGCGACGCTGCCGACATGCAGGCGGTCATGCGCCGCCGTCAGGGCAAGCAGCGCGTCATCGCCGCGCGCGCGCACATCGGCGATGATCCGGCCGACGGCAGCGGTGACGTCGTTCTCGACCGTGCGCCTTCCTTCGACGAAGGCTGCGAAGGTGTCCGCGAAACCGGCCGCGGCGGCATCGAGCCTAAGCGGCATCGACGGCGTCCCGGAACCGGTCGATCCAGCCGCAGATCGCGTCCGGCCGGGTCTTGAGCGCGGCGCGGTTGACCGCCAGCCGCGCGCTGATCTGGGCGATCGTCTCGACCTCGACCAGTCCGTTGGCGCGCAGCGTGTTGCCGGTCGAGACCAGATCGACGATGCGCCGACACAGCCCGAGCCGGGGGGCGATCTCCAGGGCACCGTTGAGCTTGATGCATTCGGCCTGCACGCCGCGCCCGGCGAAGTGGCGCCGCGTGATCGCCGGATATTTGGTCGCCACCCGGACGTGGCTCCACCGCGCGGGGTCTTCGGCGGCCAGCAGCTCGGCGGTGGCGGCGACCGCCATCCGGCAGCGTCCGATGCCGAGATCGAGCGGCGCGTAAAGCTCCGGGTACGCGAATTCCATCAGCACGTCGTTGCCGGCGACCCCGAGATGTGCGGCACCGAAGGCAACGAAAGTCGCAACATCGAAGCTGCGCACGCGGATGATCGTCACGCCGTCCATGTTGGTGGCGAATCGGAGCTGTCGGGAGTCCTCGTGCGCGAAGGCCCGCTCCGGCGCCAGCCCGATACGCGCGAGCAGCGGCGCGAGCTCGTGCAGGATCCGGCCGCGCGGCACGGCGATCACCAGCCTGTCGCTCTTCGCATCCCGGTCCGGCATGCCCGCTCAACCCTGCTCGTGGTGCGGCTTCCAGCGGGTCGGCCAGCGCTGATCGAGGTCGTCCAGTCGACAATCGATCGCACCGGCGCGGAGCCGGATCACGCCGCCACCCGAAAAGACCAGGTCGATATACGCTCCCTCGAGCCGGATGGCGAGCAGGGACAGGATCGTGCGCCGGTCGGTCTGATCGATGCCGCGGCGCTTGACCGAAGTCACGCCGTCGAACCGCACCGCGCAGTTGATCCGCTCGTAAAACCTGCCGCGGGGCGTATCGCCGCCCGGGTGCTCCCAGCCGAACCGGCTGGCAATGAAGACGAAACACCGCGCATCGGGCAGGAACGTCATCTCGAGGATCGGCACGATCGCATCCTGCAGGCACGCCGAGATGATCGCGAGGTCTTCCTCGTCGGCGGCGGAGAGTTTCAACGGCGCGCTCATCGCGTTTCCGTGATCCGTTCGATCCGCGCCCCGCAGGCCGCCAGCTTGTTCTCGATCTTCTCGTACCCCCTGTCCAGGTGGTAGACCCGATGGACCACGGTTTCACCCTCGGCCACCAGGCCGGCCAGGATCAGCGATACCGAGGCCCGCAAATCGGTTGCCATCACCGCGGCGCCCTTGAGCCGGTCCACCCCGCGGATCAGTGCCGTTGCGCCGCGGACCCTGATGTCCGCACCCATGCGGACGAGTTCGGGCACATGCATGAAACGGTTCTCGAAGATCGTCTCGATGACCCGGGACGCACCGCCGGCGATGGCGGCCAGCGACATGATCTGGGCCTGAAGATCGGTCGGAAAGCCTGGATAGGGCAGGGTGAGCAGATCGATCGCGCTCGGCCTGCGGTCCGTGGCATGGATGTGAATGCTCCCGTCGCTCCCGGCGATGCCGATGCCGGCTGCGGCCAGAGTATGCTGCACGGCGCGCAAGGTGTCCGCGCAGGCGCCGGTCAGCATGCCGTCGCCGCCGGTCATCGCGGCCGCGATCGCATAGGTGCCCGATTCGATCCGGTCCGGAATCACCGAATGCGACCCGCCCTTGAGCCTATCGGTGCCCTGGATCCGCATCGTGTCGGTGCCGATGCCCTCGATCCCCGCCCCCATGGTGGAAAGGCAGACCGCGAGGTCGGCAACCTCCGGCTCGCGCGCGGCGTTACGCAGCACCGTCTCGCCGCGCGCCAGGCATGCGGCCATCAGCAGGTTCTCGCTCGCGCCCACCGAGACGGACGGAAACGTGATGTCCGCGCCGTGCAGCCCGTTGGGTGCGCGGGCCTCGACATAGCCGTCCTGGAGGTCGATCTCCGCGCCCATCCGGCGCAGCGCGGCCAGGTGGAGATCGATCGGCCGGGTGCCGATCGCGCACCCGCCCGGCAGCGAGACCCGTGCGCGGCCGAACCGGGCAAGGAGCGGCGCGAGCACCAGCACCGAGGCCCGCATACGACGCACGAGTTCGTAGGGCGCGGTGGTGTCGCTCACGCCCGCTGCGTTGAACGAAACGGTTCGCATGTCCGGTGCGCTTTCGATGCGCACGCCGAGCGTTTGCAACAACCGCGCCATCGTTCGGATGTCGTAGACGTCCGGCAGGTTGTCCAGCCGCAGCGTCGCGTCGCTCAACAGGCTTGCGGCCATCAGCGGCAAGGCCGCGTTCTTGGCCCCGGCTATCGGGATACGGCCGCACAACCTGGCACCGCCGCGAAGCCTGATCGCGTCCATGCCCTCTAGCGGTCTTTACGGCGGGGATCGCCCGGCCGTGCGGCCGGCGCTTCCGCCCGGGCGCGGCTTTGGGCCTTGCGCCGCTTGAGGTTCTTGCGCAGCGCTGCGGCCTCGCGAGCACGGCGCAGCGCGGCCTTGAACGCACCGCCGCCCTTGTCGTCCTTCGCCGCCACCGTGGGCGCCTATTCCGCGGCCAGGCGCATATGGCCGTCGCGGGTCTGCGGCAATCGGCGCTCCAGCAGCCGGCTTGCGATGACGGTACGCAGGATCTGGGCGGTACCGCCGGCGATTGCGAACATCCGGGCATCGCGCACCATGCGCTCCAGCGGGCGGGACTGGGAATAGCCGGCCGCGCCGAAGATCTGGAGCGCATCGTTGGTCACCGCGATCGCCATCTCGGAGGCCAGCACCTTGGCCTGGGCGGCGCGCAAGACGTCGGGGAAGCCGTCGCCGACGCTGGCGGCGCGGTAGATCATGGTCCGCGCTGCTTCGATCCTGATCGACATGTCGGCCAGCATCCATTGCAGGCCCTGGAACTCGCAGATCGGCCGGCCGAACTGCTCACGGGTGCGGGCATAGGCCAGGGCGTGCTCGAAGGCCCCGGCGGCGATGCCGAGCGCGACGGCGGCCGCACCCACGCGCTGGCTGTTGTAGGCGTTCATCAGATCGGCGAACCCTCTGCCCGGGCCGCGCGGCGAGGTCACCATCGCGCTCGCAGGCACCGTCATGTCGCGGCAAAGGATCTCGGTTTCCGGGATGCCGCGCAGGCCCATCGTCTTTTCGCGTGCGCCGATCACAAGCCCCGGCGTCTCGTCCCGGACGGCGATGAAGCCGGCGATGCCCTGTTCCGTGCCGTGCTCGTCGAACACCCGGGCGAAGATCAGATGCAGCCGCGAGACGCCGCCGCCGGTGATCCAGTGTTTCATCC
>CAYFYS010000160.1:0-5473 GCA_964347365.1 uncultured Rhodospirillaceae bacterium
GATCGATCGGGCCGTCGGGATCGTGGCCATGGGCGGCTACAACACGTTCTGCGAAATCCTGTCCTTCGACAAGCCGGCGCTGGTGGTGCCGCGGACCGTCCCGCGTCGTGAACAGTATATCCGCGCGAAACGCGCCGAAGCCCTGGGGCTGCTGAAGATCCTGGTCGACGACGGCCGCCGCGACCCCGCCCTGATGGCGACCGCGCTGCGTACCTTGCCGCAACAGCCCGCACCGTCCGAGGTGGTACTTCCGGGCCTGCTCGACGGTCTGGACAACGTCGATCGGCTGTCCCGACGGTTGATCCGACGCGGCGGCTCCCAGCGGTTTCGGTTGGCCCGGCAGATCGGCTAGAGGGCAGGCCATGGCTGGCCCGGTCGCTTTCGTGCTCAAGGGCTATCCACGCCTGTCGGAGACTTTCATCGCCAACGAGATCCGCGCTTTGGAGCGGCGCGGCCTCGACATCCGCATCGTTTCACTGCGCCGTCCGACCGAGACTGCCCGCCATGCGGTGCACGAAGAGATCACCGCACCGGTCCTCTACTTGCCGGAATATCTGCACGATCAGCCGGGGCGCGTCCTGGCCGGAATCCGTGGCGCGCGCCGGTTGCGGGGATTCTCCGCAGCGCTGCGGACATGGTTGCGCGACCTGATTAGAGACCCGACGCGCAATCGGGTCCGCAGGTTCGGCCAGGCGGCCGTGCTGGCTGCGGAAATGGCACCCGAGATCGGCCACCTGCACGCCCATTTTCTGCACACCCCGGCCTCGGTCGCGCGCTATGCGGCCCTCATCCGGGACCTGGAATGGTCGGTCTCCGCGCACGCGAAGGACGTCTGGACCACCCCGTCCTGGGAGATATCCGAAAAGCTCGTCGCCTGCGCCTGGCTCGTGACGTGCAGCCAGGCGGCCGGCCGGCATCTGCGCGCCCTCGCACCCCGTCCCGCGCGCGTCCAGGTGGTCTATCATGGGCTCGACGCGGAACGCTTTCCCCCGCCCGTGCGGGCGGGCCAGTGGCGCGACGGGACGGATCCGGCCGCCCCGGTCCAATTGCTAGCCGTCGCGAGGCCGGTGGAAAAGAAAGGACTTGACGTGCTGCTTGCGGCGCTGGCGACAATCCCGCGTGACGTCGGCTGGCGACTGACTCATATCGGCGCCGGGGCCGGGCGCGATGCGCTCGTCGCGCTGGCGGCCAGGCTGGGGATCGACGGACGGATCGCGTGGCGTGGTGCGGCGACCCAGGATGCGGTCCTTGCGGCCTACCGTGCGGCAGACCTGTTCGTTCTGCCCTTGCGCGTTGCGCGCTCAGGCGACCGCGACGGTCTGCCCAACGTGCTGCTCGAGGCGCAAAGCCAGGCGCTGGCGTGTCTGGCGACCGACGTCGCCGCCGTCCCGGAACTGATCCAGGACGGCCGCACCGGCATCCTGGTACCATCCGATGATGTCGCGGCCTTGGCCCGCGCGCTGCGAGCCCTGATCGGCGATCCGGAGCGGCGCGAGGTGCTGGCGCGCGCGGGCGCGGAGCGCGTGCGCGAAAAATTCGGCTTTGCCGTCGGGATCGATAAGATCGCAGCCCGGTTCGGCCTTGTCGTATGCGACGGGACAACGCCATGCGCATCGCCTTCTACGCGCCGATGAAGCCGCCGGGATCGCCGGTGCCCTCGGGCGATCGGGCGATCGCCCGCCTGCTGGTCCGCGCACTGGAGTCGGCCGGGCACGCGGTCGATTTGGCGTCGTCCTTCCGTACGCGCGAACCCGCGGGGGAGGCGTCCCGGCAGGACCGGCTGCGCCGGACGGGCGCGCGGCTGGCGGACCGGCTGGTGCGCCGCTATCGCACGCTGCCAGGGAGCCGGCGGCCACAGGCGTGGTTCACCTACCACGTCTACTACAAGGCGCCGGACTGGCTCGGTCCATCGGTCTCGGCTGCGCTCGGCATCCCCTATCTGATCGCCGAGGCCTCGCACGCGCCCAAGCGCGCCGGCGGAAAGTGGGCGATCGGCCATGCCGGCGCCGAGGCGGCGATCCGCCAGGCCTCGGCGATCATCGGCCTCAACTCCGCCGATACCGATTGTCTGCTGCGGCTGATCGAAGGGCCGGACAGGCTGTGCCGGATCGCCCCGTTCATCGACACCGCGCCGTTCGCGGCCGCAGCCGACAGGCGGGCGGATCATCAGGCGACGCTCGCTGCGCGGTTGGGGTGCTCCGACGGTGCGGCGATCCTGCTTGCGGTGGCGATGATGCGTGCCGGTGACAAGCTCACCTCCTATCGCGTGCTGGCGCGCGCGCTGGTGCGCCTGCTGGACGAGCCCTGGACACTGGTGATCGCCGGAAATGGCCCGGCGCGTGCCGAGATCGAGGCGGCGTTCGCGGCACTGCCCGGCGATCGGGTGCATTTTCTCGGCGAGGTCGCGTCGGCGGACCTGCCGGCGCTGTACGCGGCGGCGGACATCTATGTCTGGCCCGCGGTTCGTGAATCTTTCGGCGTCGCCGTCATCGAAGCCCAGGCGGCGGGCCTGCCCGTGGTTGCCGGCAACGCGGGCGGTGTCGGCGACATCGTCGCCGACGGCGAGACCGGCCTGCTCGTCGCCGAGGGCGATGCCGACGCCTTCGCAGAAGCGCTGCGGATCCTGCTCCAGGCACCCTATTACACCGCCGCATATGCCGATGCGGCGCAGCGCAGGGCATCTTCGCGCCACAGTCTGGAAGCCGCAGCGTCCGCCATCGACCACATCCTGGTGCGGACCGCGCCCAACGCGGCAGGTCCGTGATCCATCTCGTCCTGATCCGCCACGGTCCGACGGACTGGAACACGGCCAGACGTATCCAGGGTCACGCCGACCGGACGCTGAGCCAAGCCGGGCGCGAGGCGGTGGCACGATGGGTTCTGCCCGAGGCGCTCAAGCCGTTCGACTGGTTCGTCAGCCCGTTGGCACGGGCGCGGGAGACGGCCTCCCTTCTCGGCATCAAGGCCACCGTCGCGCCAGCCCTGATCGAAATGGACTGGGGCGAGTGGGAGGGTTTGAACAGCACCGAGATCCGCGTGCGCTACGGTACCAGGGAATTCGAACGTCGCACGGCGCTGGGCCTCGACATGAGACCCCATGGCGGCGAAACCCCGCGCGAGCTGCGCGAACGGGTCTCGAAATGGCTGGCTGGACGCCGCGCTGCGGGCGCGCCGATTGGCGCGGTCTGCCACCAGGGGGTGATCCGCGCCGTGCTTTCGCTCGCTACGGGCTGGGACATGATCACCAAGCCACCGGTCCGGCTGGAATGGGCGGCGGCTCAGCTTTTTGCGATCGGTTCCGATGGCGCCCTGACGCTGGAGCGCGCGAACATCATGCTGGACGGGTCATGACCAGGGCACCGCGCATCCTGTTCTACGTCCAACACCTTCTGGGCATCGGCCATCTCAAGCGCGCAACGACGCTCGCCCGGGCGCTCGACGAAGCCGGCGCGGCCGTCACCCTGGTCTCCGGTGGGCAGGTGGTGCCGAGCCTTGACGTCGCCGGTGTACGCTTCGTCCAGCTTCCGCCAGTGGCCGCGAGCGATCTGGGGTTCAAGGTCCTGATCGACGAGGCCGGCCGGGAAATGGACGATGCGCTGCACCGCAGGCGCGCCGAGATGCTGGTCGCACTGGTGGCCGAGACCGCGCCGGATGCGGTGATCACCGAACTCTACCCGTTCGGGAGGCGCCAGCTCCGCGGCGAAATCCTGGCGATGCTGGATGCGGCGACCGCCAGGATCCCGAGGCCGCTCGTCCTGTCCTCGGTCCGTGACATTCTCGTCGTGCCGCCCAAGCCCGACCGGATCAGAGAGACGTTGTCGGTGATCGAACAGTTCTATGATCTGATCCTGGTGCATGGCGACCCGTCGATAATCCCTTTCGAACGTACCTTCGCGCCGGCGGCGCGCATAGCCGAGCGCATCCGCTATACCGGTTACGTAGTGGACGCAGCACCGGGGGCGACCGGCGCCGACATCGGCGAGGGCGAAGTGATCGTCTCGGCCGGTGGCGGAGCGGTGAGCCAGCGGCTGTTCGAAGCTGCGATCGCCGCCCGGCCCCGCACCGTGCTGGCCGGTGCGCGGTGGCGGATCCTGGCCGGGTCGGGTCTGCCGCAAACGCTGTTCGCGCGTCTGCGATCGACGGCGCCGGCCGGGGTGGTGGTCGAACGCGCGCGGGCGGATTTCACTACCTTGCTCGCCAACTGCCGCCTGTCTCTGTCCCAAGGCGGATACAATACGATGATGGAGATACTCCGCGCCGGAACGCGCGCGATCGTGGTGCCCTACGCCGCCGGGCTGGAGACCGAACAGACGCTGCGCGCGCGGCTTCTGGCCGCTGATGCCGGGCTCGTAGTCGTTGAAGAGACGGAACTGTCCGCAGCCCGGATCGCCGAGGCCGTCTAGGACGCGGTCGACCGCCCGCCGCCGAAGCGGCCGCGGATCGACCTCAACGGCGCGGCGACGACGGCTCGCGTGGTTCTCGATGCGCTCGGTGGGCGCGGGATGCGCGCGCGATGATTTCGACCGCCCCGATCCCTGCGGCGAACGGCGCGCGGCTTTGCTACCCGCGCGCCGCCACCACGGCGGCGTTACTGCGCAGCGGTGCGGGTCTTGCGCTCACGCTCGGGCCGTTGGCGATCGCCGGATCCGGTGAGGCGGCGACGCTGATTCTCGGCGGTCTCGGGCTGGTCTTCGCGCTCTACGGCGCTCGGGCGCTGGTTCGCGCGCAAACCGAAATCGTCGTTTCGCAAGACGGGATCCGCATAGTCGGGCCGCTCCCGACCCGCCTGTCCTGGGACGCGCTTGTCGGGGTGAGGTTGCGTTACTATACGACCAGAAGGGACGGTGGTGGCGGATGGATGGTGCTGACCATAAGAGGAACCGGGCGGGCCGTGCATGTGGAATCGACGATCGAAGGCTTCGCCAGCCTTCTTGCGCGCGCCATCGACGAAGCACGGGCACGCGATGTCGCACTGCCGACCGCGACGTGGAGCAACCTGCGTCCGTTCGGCATCACAGCCGATGAGCGGCCCGCCGGAGGCCACCGCTGATGTGCGAGGCGGCCGCCGACCTGCTGAACGTCGACGATCTCCAGGTCGAGTTCTTGGTTCCCGCAGGCGTGATCAAGGCGGTCGACGGCGTCAGCTTCCGCGTTGCGGCCAACCGGACCACGGCGCTGGTCGGCGAGTCCGGTTCGGGCAAGTCGGTCGTCTCGCAGGCCATCATGAGGATCCTGCCACACTCCGCCCGCATCACCGGCGGCCGAATTCTGTTCCACGACCCGGCGCGACCGGGTGAGACCCTCGACCTGACCGGCCTTGCCGTCGACGGTGAGCGGATGCGGGCCGTCCGGGGCGGTCGCATCTCGATCATCTTCCAGGAACCGATGACTTCGCTGTCGCCTTTGCACACCGTCGGCGATCAGATCGGCGAGGCGCTAAGGCTGCACCGCGCGGTCGGCAAGGCCGAAGCGC
>CAYFYS010000161.1:0-5431 GCA_964347365.1 uncultured Rhodospirillaceae bacterium
GAGGGTCTGCGAGAGCGGTGGCAATCACATGGGCGATGTGCTGATCGCCGCCGACATGATTCGCATCGCCGCGCAGTTCTGCAAGGCCGACGTGGTGAAGTTCCAGAAGCGCAACAACGTCGAGCTGTTGACGCCCAAGGAGTACGAATCCGCCCATCCGAACCCCGCCCAGTCCTACGGCGAAACCTACGGACGGCACCGCGAATTTCTCGAGTTCGGCGCCGATCAACATCGCCTGTTGAAGGACGTCTGCGAGGAATGGGGCGTTGCCTACAGCACATCGGTGTGGGACCTGACCTCGGCGCGCGACATCGGCCGGCTCGATCCGTTTGCGATCAAGATCCCTTCGGCCGTCAATACCAACCTTCAAGTGCTCGATTACCTCTGCGGGAACTTCGGCGGCGAGATCCATGTTTCGCTGGGCATGACCCTGCGCAGCGAGGAGGAGGCGCTCGTCGCACTCGGCGACCGGCACGGGCGGCTGAAGGATTTCGTGCTCTACCACTGCATCTCGGGCTATCCGGTCGATGAATCGGAGCTCTATCTGCTGGAGATTCCGCGCCTTGTCGCCGACTACGGCGCCAGGGTGAAGGCGATTGGATTTTCGGGCCATCACAAGGGCATTGCCGCAGACATCGCCGCGCTCACCCTCGGGGCGGAATATTTCGAGCGCCACTTCACCCTGGACCGCACCTGGAAGGGGACCGACCATGCCGCGAGCCTGGAGCCGGACGGTTTCCGCCGGCTGGCACGCGACCTCGGCGACGTGTCCCAGGCGTTGCGTCGCAAGGACGCCGAAGTGGCTGCCATCGAGATCGATCAGCGCGAGAAGCTGAAGCGGTTCCAGAGCGCCGAGAGCGATGTCTGAGCACGCGCGGGGCGGACCCGCGCCAATCACCGAGGGAAAATTGCCATCATGACGGTCCCATCGGGTCGCGTCGTCTACATGAACGGCGCGTTCGTTCCCGAACACGAAGCCAAGGTGTCGATCTACGATTCGGCTCTGATGTTCGGCGACATGGTCTTCGAGATGACGCGCTCGTTCAACAAGGAGCAGTTCGCGCTCGATGCCCATCTGGAACGCCTTTATGCCTCGATCAAGTGCGTGCGCATCCCGCTGGAGATGACGATCGAGGCCATGGCGGAGGCCTGCCACGAGACCGTCAGGCGCAACGAGCCCGTGTTCGACGACCATGACGAGCACCGCCTGGTCATCAACGTCAGCCGGGGGCCGCTGGCGATCTACGCCGAAATCTTCGGGGACGCCACCGGACCGCTGGTGACGATCGCCGACTTCCCGTTGAAGTGGACGGTCGCCGGGATGGGCCGGCTCTTCGATTCGGGCATCAACGCGGTCATCCCCTCGCAGCGGGCGATCCCGGGAACACTGCTCGATCCCAAGGTCAAGAACCGCAGCCGGCTGCACTACATGATGGCCAATATCGAGGTCGCCCAGGTCGCGGGCGACAACAACTGGGCGCTCCTGCTGGACCCCGACGGTTTCATCGCCGAGGGATCGGGCGACAATTTCTTCATGGTCAAGGCGGGCGCGGTGATCACGCCGGAGCCGCGCAATATCCTGCGCGGCATCAGCCGGGACTATGTCCTGGATCTGTGCGCCGAGCTCGGCATTCCGCGTGTCGAACGCAACATCGAGCCCTACGACGTGCTGACGGCCGATGAGGCCTTCGTCACCGCAACGCCCTTCTGCATGCTCCCGGTCACCAGCCTCAACGGCAGCGCGATCGGAGACGGCACTGTCGGTCCGGTCTTCCGCAGGCTCCTGTCGCGCTGGAGCGACAATGTCGGACTCGACATCGAACAGCAGATCAAGACCTATTCGGCCGAGGTGCAGAATCTCAGGTCACGCGGCCCGACCCCCTACCAGTTCGCGCAAGAGCCCCGCCGCGGCGAAGCCGAGGCTTGAACGCGCCACCGCATGTTCCTCGTCACCACTGCGGATCGGTCGACCTGGGACGCCACGCGCCCGATCCTGTTTCTGGGGCACTGGTGCCTGCGCTACGACCAGCGCGCCGACTGGTCGGGGCTCGACCATGAGGTGCTGCCCTATCCCTGGGCCGACCGCGCGCTTCTCGCCGCGGACTACCGCTTTCTCCGGGCGCTGGGCGAGACCGCGCTGGAGACGCTCGTCCCGGCGCTGAACGCGGCACACGGCACCGCGCTGTCGAAGCGCTACTGGTCGATCGTCCTAGGCCGCTGGCTGTTCTATTTCCTGCACATCGCCTTCGAGCGCTACCGGCTGGTCCGCGCGGCGGCCGATACCGGCAGGGTCGCCGACACCTGGATTGTCGATGATCCCCCCGAAGCCTGGCTGCCCGGCAGCTTTGCCGCCTTCCGCGACTGGAGCGTGACCGATTCCTACAACCATCATCTGATCGGCCGGATCATCCGCATCCTGGGGTGTCTGCCCTATACGAGCCTGCCGGCGCGCAACCGCGCCGGGCGGGAGCCGGATGCGGGCGCAACGGACGCCGGCGGCAGCGCGTCCACGCGCGGGAAGAAATCGATGCGACGGGCAATCGGGGCGTGCATCGGCCTCTACGGCCGGCTCGCCCCGAATCGCTTCCAGCGCGTGGGGCTTTGGGGGAGCGGGATGGAAGTCCGCGAGCAGCTCGCTCTCCACCGCGCCATGGGACAGTTCTGCCTCTACCAGGCGCCGCCGCTCCGGCTCGCGCATCGACCACGTATCGATTGGCCGGCGCGCCGCCGGCTCAGCCTCGATCTCGGCGAGGGAGAATTCGAACAACTGGCCGGCGCGCTGCTGCCCGCCCAGTTGCCGACCGCGTTCCTGGAGAACCATGCCGCAATGAGCCGCCGCGCACGGGCCACGCTGCCGCGCGCAGCCCGGGTCGTGTTCGTCGGCGGCACGCCGCGAGAGGACTCGGGCTGGCACTGGGTCGCCCACCACGTCGAGCGGGGAGCCAGGCTGGTGATGGGCCAGCACGGTGGCCATTTCGGCGCAGCCGCGCTCAACGGCATCGAAGACTACGAAAAATCCATCGCCGACCGGTATTTTTCATGGGGTTGGCGCTGGGCCGGCGATGACAACGTCGTGCCCCTGCCTTCGCCGAAGCTCACACGTCAGAAACGCCGTCTGAAGCCCGACCCCGGCGGGTCGGTCCTGTGGGTGCTGACGTCGAACCCGCGCTACTCCCACTGGATCGGCAGCATGCCCATGGGCCCGCTGTTTCTCGACTACTGGGACGAACAGGAACGTTTCGCCCGTGCGGCCAGTCCGGCGCTTCGCGCGCTTCTGCGGCTGCGGCACTACCCGAAGGCGGATTTCGGATGGGACGAAACGTCACGTCAGGCGGATTCCATGCCCGAAATCAGCAGATCGAACGGCGAACGCTCCCTGGACGAGGAGTTGCACAGCGCGCGCCTGTTCATCGGGACCTACAATGCGACCACGCCCCTGGAAGCGCTGGCGGCGAACCTGCCGACGATCCTGTTCTGGCGACCCGAGCACTGGGAGATCAAACCCGAGGCGCAGCCCTATTACGACGACCTGCGCAGGGCCGGCATTCTGCACGACACCGCCGAGTCCGCTGCCGGCAAGGCCAACGAGGTCTGCGAGGCGCCCCGGTCGTGGTGGTTCACACCCGAGGTCCAGGCCGCGCGCAATCGTTTCTGCGCGACGTTCGCGCGCACCGACCAGCGCTGGATCCGCGACTGGCGGGATGCGCTTGGGCAACTCGCATGACATGGCGCAGCGTATGTCGCGCCGCCCCGCTCGATCCGGCTGGAACCCGCTTCAGAGGTCCGGAGCCAGCGCATCGGCGGGCCTCGCGACCGCTCTGTGCAAGCGGCGCCGGCCGGGGAAACGGCGCGAACGGCCGGGCCGGTGCCATGATTGCAGCGCCGCGGCGATGCTGTCCTGCTGGCGCGGCGCGAACAAACTCCTGTGCGCGTCCAGGAGCGCAAGGGCATGGCTGCGATAGCCGTGGACGAGATAGGCGCCAGCGGCATGGAGCAGCTTCGCCGCGGCGTCCGGACCGCCGGACAGTGACCCCAGCGCTTCCAGGCGGTCGGACGCAGATCGAGCAGCTCGAACCCGACCTGGGCGAGAAAGCCGTGCACTTCGCTGAAAAGCGGTTGCCCCTCGTAGATGGGCTGAAACTCGAGCTCGACTTCGATCCCCAGGAGCCGCCGCCCCAGAACCAGCCGGCCCCCTTGAGGACGTCGAGTTCGAAGCCCTGGACGTCGATTTTCAAGAAATCGACGTCCTCGATCCCCTCGCGTTCCAGCACTTCGTCGAGCGGTTGGACATCGATCTGCCGCGTTTCGACGACGTCGAACCGGTCCGCGTCCGGATAGCGGTCGAGAAGAAGCCGGTTGGGCGGATAGACCGAGGAGCATTCGGGCTTGCGCGTCAAGTACAGAAGGCGCCTCTACCGGCCAGCGCCGAGGGCGGCATTGATCCAGCGGACCTCGTCACCGGACCCGTCCAGGGCCTTGAACGTCCGCCGGTCGGGCTCGAAGCCGATGACCCTCATATACGGCTTCAGCGCGCGCCATTTGCGCTGGAGCCCGCCGGCGGCGCCGACATCGACCAGGACCAGGGGATGCGCCCGCCAGATCGGCACAAGGTCCTCGGAGACCAGAGCTGTCATCGGCCACTCCTGTTCGCCGGCACGCCGGCGGCGGGCGATCACGCGCGGCGCTGGACACTGGCGAGAAGACCCCATCGCGCCCTTGAAGGCAGGGCGGAACCGGCGCCATAATGCCGACAAGCTCCTCCTGCCGGCGTACGAAAGCCCACGCGCGTGACCAGCATCTCGGTCTTGATTCCGACCTATGAGGAGAGGAAATACATCGCGCACTGTCTTGACAGCCTGATCGGCGGTACGTTCGACTTCGAATCCACGGGGTCCGAAATCCTGGTGATCGACGGCGGAAGCCGCGACGGAACGCGGGAGATCGTGGCGCGCCACGCCGAGCGGTATGCCTTCATCAGGCTCCTGGACAACCCGTTTCGGATCCAGGTCAAGGCGCTCAATATCGGGCTCGAGGCGGCGATCGGCGAGGTCATCTTCCGATGCGACGCCCATTGCGAGTATCCCGCCGACTATGTCTGCGAGATCCTTGCCCGCCACACCGAGAATGCCGCCGACAACATCGGTGGCTCCTGGCAAACCCGCGCCGGCGCCGATACGGCACAGGCGCGCGCGGTCGCCCTGATCATGAATTCCAAGTTCGGCATGGGCCTGTCCTACCGCACGCTGTCGTCGGATCGGCCTTTGCTCGTCGATACGGTGGCCTTCGGGTCGTGGAAGCGTGCTCTGTTCGACGTGGTCGGACGGTTCGACGAGGAGTTCATCCGCGCCCAGGATCTCGAACACAACATGCGGCTGCACAGCTCCGGCAAGACGGTGATGCTGCTGCCCTGGGTCGAAATCGGCTATTATGC
>CAYFYS010000162.1:0-5400 GCA_964347365.1 uncultured Rhodospirillaceae bacterium
TCAAGAACGCCAACGTCGCCGCCGGCGGCGTCCTGCCCATGTGCCAGGACACCGGGACCGCCATCATCATGGGCAAGAAGGGCCAGTCCGTGTGGACCGGCGGCAACGACGAGGCGGCGCTCGCCGCCGGCGTCCACAAGACCTACACCGAACGAAACCTGCGCTATTCCAACGTCGCGCCGCTGAGCATGTACGAGGAGGTCAATACCGGCACCAACCTGCCGGCCCAGATCGAGATCTATGCCACGCCGGGGGCGGATTACCGGTTCCTGTTCATCGCCAAGGGTGGCGGTTCGGCCAACAAGTCGTTCCTGTTCCAGGAAACGCCGGCGCGACTGAACCCGCGGTCAATGCTGGACTTTCTGGACGAGAAGATCCGCACGCTCGGGACCGCCGCCTGCCCGCCCTATCATCTGGCGATCGTCATCGGCGGAACCACGGCGGAGTTCAACCTGAAGACGGTCAAGCTCGCCACCTGTCGCTATCTCGACGGGCTGCCCACCGCCGGCAGCGACCGGGGCCACGCTTTCCGCGACCTGGAGATGGAAGACCAGGTGCTGGCGCTGACCCGGAAGATGGGGATCGGCGCCCAGTTCGGCGGCAAGTATTTCTGCCACGACGTCCGGGTCGTCCGCCTGCCGCGCCATGGCGCATCGCTGCCGATCGGGCTGGGCGTGTCGTGTTCGGCCGACCGCCAGGCGCTGGGCAAGATCACCGGCGAGGGGATCTTTCTCGAACAGCTGGAGACGAACCCGGCGGCGTATCTGCCCGACATCGACGAGGCGGGGCTCCACCGCGATGTCGTCGCGATCGACCTCAACCAGCCGATGGACGAGATCCGCGCCACGCTCAGCCGTCACCCGGTCAAGACCAGACTTTCGCTGACCGGCACCATGGTCGTTGCGCGTGATGCCGCGCATGCCCGGATCAAGGACCGGCTCGATGCCGGCGAGGCGATGCCGTCCTATCTGCGTGACTACATGGTCTATTACGCCGGCCCGGCCAAAACGCCGCGCGGCTACGCCTCGGGCTCCTTCGGTCCGACCACGGCCGGGCGGATGGACTCCTATGTCGCCCAGTTCCAGGCCGCCGGCGGGAGTCTGGTCATGCTCGCCAAAGGCAACCGCTCCGCCCAGGTGACCGCGGCCTGCGCGGAGTTCGGCGGCTTCTATCTCGGCTCGATCGGCGGCCCGGCGGCCCGGCTTGCTCAGGACTGCATCAGGAAGGTTGCGTGCATCGACTATCCCGAGCTCGGCATGGAGGCCGTCTGGCGGATCGATGTCGAGGATTTCCCGGCCTTCATCGTGGTCGATGACAAGGGCAATGACTTTTTCCGCAGCCTGTGAGCACGCCGCGCCCATCCATGGCGCGGCCATCGTCCATCCTGCCGGACATCCTGGAGCCGGGCGTGGTCACGCTTTTCTGCGGCAGCGCGGCCGGTGCGGTTTCTGCCAGGCTGGGTCTGCCCTACGCCGGGCCGGGCAACCGGTTCTGGCCGATCCTGGCCGAGACCGGGTTGACGCCGCGTCTGTTCGCACCGCACGAGTGCCGCGCGCTGCCGGCGCTGGGGCTCGGCATCACCGACGTCAACAAGACCGAGTCCGGCGCCGATGCGAGCCTGTCGGGAAGCGGTGACGACCCCGAGGCGCTGCACGCCAAGCTGGCGGCCTTTCGACCTGCGATCCTGGCCTTCACCGCCAAACGGCCCGCCCGGGTTTTCTTCAAAGCCGTCTTCGGGAAAGCGGTGACCGGCTACGGCATCCAGGACCGCACCGTCTGCGGCGCCGAGATCCATGTCCTGCCGTCCCCTTCAGGGCTTGCGGTCCGGTGGTGGGAGCCGGCGATATGGCATCGCCTGGCCGATCGCCACAGGCGATTGCGCGCGCGATGACCCGGATCTGCGTGTTCGGCGCCGGCGCCGTCGGCGCGCTGATCGGCGGACGCCTGGCGGCCGGCGGCGCCGATGTCAGCCTGATCGCCCGCGGCGCCCAGCGTGCGGCGATCGCACGCCACGGCCTGATCGTCGAATATCGTGGTGATACGGTCCGCATCAACCCGCCAGTTTACGCCGATCCCTCGGTTCCGGGCCCGCAGGACTACGTACTGCTTGCCGTCAAGGCACCCGCTTTGGGTGAGGCGGCGGCCTGTCTCGGCCCGCTTCTGGATGTCGGGACCACCGTGGTCCCGATGCAGAACGGCTTGCCGTGGTGGCACTTCCTGCCGCCGGACGGCCGGATCGCCGATCCGCGCCTGGTCAGCGTCGATCCGGATGGCCGGATTGCCGCGGCGATCGGCTTGGAGCGCGTGCTGGGCTGCGTCGTCGGTGCGGCGGTCGAACGCCCTGCGCCCGGCCGGGTGCGCTGCCCCGACGGCGCGACGTTGATCCTGGGCGAGCCGGACGGGACGGACGGCGCACGTGCGCACCGTCTGGCGCGGGTTTGCGAGGCCGGCGGTCTCGGCGCACGGATCAGCAACGATATCCGCGGCGACATCTGGGCCAAGCTGTTGGGCAATGTCTCCTTCAGCGTCATCGCCGCCCTGACTGGCGGACGGCTCCGCGACCTGGCCGACGATCCGGAGGTCTGCGCCCTCGCCCGCACGGTCATGGAAGAGGCGGCGGACATCGCCGCTGCGCTGGGCATCACGATCCCGGTGTCGGTCGACGACCGGATCCGGACGACGCGCACGATGGGCAACCACAAGACCTCCATCCTGCAGGATCTCCAGGCGGGTCGTCCGATGGAGGTCGATGCCATCGCAGGCTCGGTGCTCGAGGCCGGGCGGCTGGCTGGTGTCCGCACGCCGTTGATCGAGTCCGCCTACGCGCTCCTGCGGCGCCGCGCGATCGAAGCGGGGCTTTATCCCGACAACCCCGCGCTGGCGGCCGCCCTGAGGCGCTGAGGCCGCGGTACCGCGCGGGGCTGGCGAGGCCCGCGGCCGGTTGCTACAACCCGCCCACTAGGTCCCGGGGCTGACGATGGCGATCGATCCGATTACGGTCCAGGTCTTGCGCAACAAGATCGCAAGCCTGGTCGAGGAGATGCACTACCATTTCTACCGGTCGGGCTATTCGACGATTATCCGTGAATCCCGCGACTTCAGCTGCGTGATCGTCTCGGCCGACGGCGGTCTGGTGGTCGCGCCGCCGATGTTCTTCCATGCCCCGGTCTACAAGCACCTCGTCGGGCGCATCGTGGAGATCTACGGCATCGACGGGCTTGCCGACGGCGACATTTTGGTCTGCAACCACCCTTATGAGGGCGGGCTGCCGCATGTCTCGGACATGGCCTTCGCTGCCCCGATCTTCTTCGAGGACCGGCTGATCGGCTTCGCCGCCTCGATCGCGCACAAGGCCGATATCGGCGGCACCAACCCGGGCAGCACCTCGGCCAACGCAACGGAGATCTATCACGAGGGGCTGCTGATCCCGCCGATCCGCATCGCGGCCGGTGGCGCGTTCAAGGATGATGTCGAGCGGCTGATCCTTGCCAACAGCCGCCAGCCGGACCTGGTGCGCGGCGACATGCGCGCCCAGATCGCGGCCACGCGGATGGGCGTGGAGCGGATCAAGGACATCGCCGCGCGGTTCGGCGGGCAGACCGTGATTGAGGCGTTCTCGGCGATCATGGAAGGCGCGGCGGCGGAACTGCGCGCGGCGGTTGCCGCACTGCCCGACGGGACGGTGTCTGCGGTCGGGTTCATGGACTCCGATGGCGTCGAGCTGGACCGCCCGGTTCGCTTCGCGGTCACCCTCACCGTGGAGGGTGAGACCGTCACCTTCGATTTCAGCGGCACCGGGCCCGAGGCAAGGGGTCCGGTGAATCTGCGCCCCTCGATGGTCGAGGCGTGCTGTTTCTACGCGCTCATCGGCTGCCTCGGTCCCGGGCTGCAGTTCAACGACGGCATGCGCGAAGTTGCTCGCTTCGTCTACGCCCCCCGGACGGTCACCAACGCGAGCCCGCCGGCGCCGGTGTCGAGTTACCAGATGGCGAATCTCAAGCTCGTCGACGTCATTCTGGAGGCGCTGTCCCATTTCAAGCCCGACCGGGCGGTGGCCAATGCGGCCTCCAGCGGTGCGCTGATGATCCAGTGGCTCGGTGGCGGCCGTCCGGGTCAGGCGAGCCTGCAATACGAGATCATCGGCTCGGCCTATGGTGCCGGCGCCGGCCATGACGGCGCCTCGGCTTTGGCGACCCATCTGTCGAACCTCCACATCACCCCGATCGAGATCATCGAATCGGAGTACCCCTGCCGTATCCCGCGGTTCGAGCTGATGCCGGATTCCGGGGGCGCCGGCGCTTTTCGCGGCGGGCTGGCGCTGCGCCGCGAATACGAGCTTCTGCAGGATGGCATCGTCATCCGGCGCTACGACCGCGCCCGGTTTCCTCCGAGCGGGTTGTCCGGCGGCCGGGACGGCAGACCCAGCCGGTTCGTCATCCGCTACGGCTGCAAGGACGCCGAAGAGACACCGCCGTCGGGCAGGTTCGCGCTCAAGGCCGGCGAACGTTTCGTGCTCGAAACCGCGGCCGGCGGGGGCTACGGCACCCCGGCCGCGCGTGAGCGCTCGGCGATCGAACGCGACATCGCCGAAGGTTATGTCAGCGTGGAGGCCGCGGCGCGCGACTACGGCCGATAAAGACGCGGCGCATCAAGCAGGAGACGTCCAATGGAGCGGATCGGCATGATCGGCCCGGGCCGGATGGGCCTTGCGATGGTCAGACACCTGGTTGCGGCGGGCTATTCGGTCACCGCCACCGACATCGATCCGGATCGGCGTGCCAAGGCCGCGGACGCCGGCGCGACCTCCGTCGGCACCGTGGCCGAGGTCGCAGCGTCATCGGACTACGCATTCGTTGCGGTCGGTTTCGACGCCGAGACCGTGGCCGTGACCACCGGCGCGGGCGGGCTGGTCGGCACCATGGCGCCGGGGGCGTGCATCGCGATCTGCTCCACGTCCGCGCCCGAGACCGTGCGCGCGATCGCCGAGGCCGCCGCCGCGAACGGAATCGATGTGCTCGATGCCCCGATCTGTCGCGGACGCTGGTCGGCCGATGACGGCACTCTGCTCGCCCTTGTCGGCGGCACCGACGCCGTTGTGGAACGCTCGCGGCCGGTATTTGCGTGCTTCTGTTCGGACATCGCCCATCTGGGCCCGGTCGGCCACGGCCAGTTCGGCAAGGCGATGAACAATTTCCTGATGTGGATTTCCGGCCTCGGGATGATCGAGGCCGGCCGGCTCGCCGAGGCGTTCGGCGCCGATCTGACGAAACTGCGCGATGGGCTGCTGATCTCTTCGGCCAGGTCGGCGACGATGGAGGACTGGGACCGGATGACCTTTACCTGGGCGCTGAAGGACATGCAGATCGTCTCCGATCTCGCCGATCGGCTCGGCCAGTCGAT
>CAYFYS010000163.1:0-5388 GCA_964347365.1 uncultured Rhodospirillaceae bacterium
CGATCATCCTGATCCCTTGAACGGGCGGCGACCGAGCATGGCCAAGCTGCGGAACACCAATCGGCTTTCGGGCGCGGAAGCCACGGTCCGGATGCTACAACACCACGGGGTAGAGGTAGTCTTCGGCCTGTGTGGTGACACCAGCTTGCCGCTCTACGACGCGCTGGCCCGGCTCGATCACGGCATCACCCATGTCCTTACCCGAGATGAGCGCTCGGCCGCCTACATGGCCGACGCCTATGCCCGGGTCAGCGGCCGTGTCGGGGTGTGTGAAGGACCCTCCGGCGGCGGCGCCACGTACATGCTGCCCGGCGTGGTCGAGGCCAACGAATCTTCCATTCCGGTACTTGCGATCACCAGCGATATCGCGACGTCCTCGCGCGGCCGGTTCACCCTGACCGAGCTCGATCAGGCGGCGCTCTACCGACCTGTGACCAAATGGAATGCCGTCATCGACCGGTCCCGGGACATCCCGAGAACCGTGCGCGCGGCGTTCATCGCAATGACCACCGGTACCCCGGGTGCGGCGCATATCGGCCTGCCCTACGACGTTCAGCGCGATCCGGTCGAGGAGGCGGACGTCTGGGCGGACGAGACGTTCGGCCGCTATCCTTCCCGTCGGGTCGCACCGGACCCCGATGCGATCGCCCGTGCCGCCGATGCGATCCAGGCCGCCCGCGCGCCGGTCTTTATCTGTGGCGGCGGCGTGGTGATATCGGGCGCGCAGGACGCCCTGCGCGGGCTTGCCGAGCATCTCGGAGCCCCCGTCGCAACGACGATCAGCGGTCAGGGCAGCATCGTCGACGACCATCCGCTCGCCGTCGGGGTGGTCGGCAGCAACGGCGGCACGCCGCAGACCCGCGCGGTCGTCGATGCGGCGGACCTAGTGGTCTTCGTCGGCTGCCGGGCCGGGTCGGTAACCACCGAACGCTGGCGGTATCCGGCGCCGGGCATCGCAGCGATCGTCCATATCGACACCGACGCGGCGGTGATGGGGGCAACCTACCGCACGGATGCTGCGGTGCTGGGCGATGCGCGGTTGAGTCTGGAAGCCCTGGCGGCCTCCGTCTCCGGCGACGCCGGCCGGGCCGGGGGACGCGATGCGGCGTTCCTCGCCGGATGCCGGCAGGAGAAGTTCGCAGCCTTCGATGCGCGCGCCGGCGCGCCGGACAGGCCGATCCGGCCCGAACGGGTCGTCGCCGCCCTCCAGGCGGTGCTGCCGGGCGAGGCGATCCTGATCGCCGACCCGGGCACGCCGTGCCCTTATCTTTCGGCCTATTACCGGTTCGACCGCCCCGGCCGCTACTTCCTGTCCAACCGTGCCCACGGCGCGCTGGGCTATGCCCTGCCGGCCTCGGTCGGTGCATGTTTCGCACGGCCCGACGCCAAGTGCGTCGCGGTGATGGGCGATGGCAGTTTCGGCTTCACCGCTGGCGAGATGGAGACGATCGTCCGGCTAGACGTCCCGGTGAGCCTGGTGGTGATCTCCAACGCGACCTATGGCTGGATCAAGGCCGGCCAGAAGGCGGCCTACGGCGGGCGTTACTTTTCGGTGGATTTCTCGCCTACCGACCACGCGCGGGTCGCGGAGGCCTATGGGATCAGGTCTTGGCGCGTCACCGAACCGGCCGCCTTGACCAAAATTCTGGCCGAGGCTGTCGCGCATCCCGGCCCGAGCCTGGTCGACATCGTCTGCCAGCCGCTGCAAGAGGCCCACGCCCCGGTCAGCGAGTGGGTCGCCTAACCGGTGTCTGCCAGCAGTCGGCTGATCTCCCCGCGGCCCAAATGGCGGGCAGGCGGTGTCTCGGCGGCCAGGGCGGCCCAGGTGAGTTTGGCGGCGACCGCCGCGCCCCGGCGCAACTCCGTAGCGGACACCCGCCCGGCGCGGTCGGCGGAAGTCAGCAGGTAGCGCGCCCCGGCATTGGGGTCGTCGAAACCTGCGATCAGGCGCAGCGCCGGGACGCCGTGGCGTATGAAGTTGTAATGGTCGGAATTGCGCATTACCGGGCGGTGCGTGGCGCAGCCGGCCCCCGTACCGGCGACGAAATCCTCAAGATCGGCGAACCCGCTCGTCAGGCAGGTGAAGTCCCGGCTGCCGGCGACGGTGTCGAGATTGATCACGACGCTCATCGCACGCCTGGCGTCTTCGTCCAGCGCATCGACATAGATCCGCGAGCCCAGGAGCGCGCTTTCTTCGGCTGTGAACAGCACCACCCGCAGGCCGCGGGGCAGGGCCCGAACATGCGCAGCGAAGCGCCGCAGGATCTCCAACGCGGCGACCACCCCGGTCGCGTTGTCCAGCGCGCTGTCGGCCAGATCGTGGCCGTCATAGTGCGCAGCGACGACCACCCATTCCGGTTGTCGTCCCGGGATTTCCGCGATCAGGTTTTCTGCCACCTTCTCACACCGGGTGTTGGTGATCCGCAGGCGCAGCCGCGCCCCGTCCTCGGCGAGCGCCACGGCCGCCTCGGCGTCGATGCCGATGCCGGGGATGTTGTCAGGCGCATCGCGGCCGCAGGATCCGCTCACCAGCCCCGCCTCGGGCATCGGATTGGCGATGACGAAACCCGTCGCGCCGTGTTCCAGGGCAAGGGCGTATTTTACCCGTCGGTGGATGGTGGTCCCCGCGAACGGGTATTCGTGGCGCACCAGCACGAATCGTCCGCGAATGCGCGCGCTGGCGGCACGGAATTCCTCTGGCGATCCGCGTCCGAGATCGACCATTTCGGCTTCGATCCCATCGCCTTGGGTCTCGCCCGACCATACCAGCGGATGGCAGGCGAGCGTCCGGACGGGGCCGGGTGCGGTGCGTTCCAAAGCGCAGGATGCGCACCCCCAGTGCCGGTAGGCGAATTCGTGGCTGCGGGTCGTCACGCCGGGGACATCGGTCAGCCGCGCCTTTAGCAGCGCCCGGGCGGCCCGCTCGCTGTCCGAGCCGAGCAGACGGCCGCCGCATCCGGTCAGCGCTGCGAAGTCCGCCGTGATCTCGGCAGAGCTGCAGATCGCCTCCATGATGGCCGCGGGCGGCCTTGCGGCGGACCGGTTGGGACGGCCTTGCGCCGGGCCGGCCATGGCTCAGCGCGGCACGCCGAGCTGGATCACGCGCTCGCCGGTGGACACGATCGGGAAGGTGGCGATCCTGACCACCGGTCCCGGCCGCGGTGCGGCGATCTCCTCGATCACCCGGCCGAATGGATCGGTGATGGTCGCGACATGCTGGCCGGCGGCGACCTCGTCGTTAAGCCCGACATGGAGTGCGAGCAGCCCGGCCCGCCGGGCGCGGATCACCTCCATGCTCCGGATGACCATGTTCCGTCCGAAGCTCTGGACCGATCCGGGCAGCATCCCGACCTTTCGGAGGACGTTGCCGATCCCGCGCAACCCGTGGGCGACTTCCTCGCCATCGACCCGGCCACCTTCGCCGATCTCGATGCCGAAAGCCGGGATACCGCGCGCGCCCATCACGGTGTGCGGATTGCCGTCGTGGACGTACATGCCCTTGTCCGCGGCCAGGATGTAGTCGGCGCCGAACGCGCATGCCAGTCCTTCGGCGACCGGTACGACATCGCCGCAGCGGGTCGGCGGCAGGAAGGCGAACGGGGCGTAGCGTCCGCCGGTCGTCGGCGTATGGACATCGATCGCGAAATCGGCGTGGCGCAACAAGGTATCGAAGATCACGTGCGCGATGATCTGCGCGGTGTTGCCATCGGCATCGCCCGGGAAGGCCACCCACGGATCAGCCGGGTTCTGATCCATCGGCGATTTCAGCATATGGCCCACGAAATAGCGGTGCTGGACCTGGAAGGCCATCGGGTTCTGTACCGGTACGGCCAGGAGCGTACCGCGCAGCGTGGCGGCGTCGATCTCGTTGGCCAGCCGGCCGACGATCCGGGTCCCGGCGATTTCATCGCCGTGAAAGGCCGCGCCGAGATAGAACAGCGGGCCGGGCTCGGCGCCGCGGACCACCATCACCGGCACTGTGATCGATGTACCGTCGGCAAGCTCGACCGTCGGCAGACGCGTCTGGGCGCGCTTGCCGCGCTCCAGCGCAAGCCCCGCAACCTCGAAGTCCACATCGGATGCCGTCTGCCCCATGGGCGGAGGTTAACAGCCCGGCCGCGGCTTAGCCAGACGCCGCGTCACGTGCGGTTTTTTCGCTGGCGCGCATCCGATCGGCGGGGCTCGCGCGGCATCTCTCAACGCCCCGACCAGTGAACATAACGGCGTTCGATCAACAGGAAGAAGAGGTTGAACCCATAACCCAGCGCGTCGGCGACGAAGATCGCGGCATACATCCGCGGCATCTCGAACAGCATCTGGTTGTCGAGAACGTTATGGCCCAGGCCGTCGATCGAGCCGATGAACATCTCCGCGACGATGACGATGATCAGCGCAAGAGAGACGCCGTTGCGCAGGCCGACGAAGGTCTGCGGCAGGGATTCGAACAACATCACGTCCGTAAGCACGCGGAACCTGGAGGCCCCCATCACCTGGGCGGCCTGGAGCCGGGTCTTGCGCGCGTTCATTACGCCGTAGGCGACGTTGAACAGGATCACCAGAGACGCGCCGAACGTCGCGACCTGGATCTTCGTCGCATCGCCCGGGCCGGAGATCGCCAGGAACAGCGGGAACACGGCGCTGGCCGGTGTCGAACGGAAGAAATCAACCACGAACTCGACCGAGCGGTAGAGCCCGACCGAGGATCCGAGGATGATCCCGAGCGGAATCCCGATGACACCAGCGTAGAGGATCGACAGGGCGGTTCGCTCGACCGTTCGAAAGAAGTCGACCAGGAGTTGCCCGCCGCTCATGCCTTGCCAGACGGCGACGAACATGGCGGAGGGGGAGGGCAGGAGCACACGGTCGACGACCTCGACCCAGAAGGCGATCTGCCAGATGGCGAGGAGTGCGGCGACGCCGACCAGGGGGGTGAGCGGTCCGAGCCGATTGGCAAGGCGTCTCACGCGCCGCGCACCAGCTTCTGGAACACGGCCAGGCAATGGGCCTTCACCCTCACGAACCCGTTCTGCGAGATCGTGGCGGCGGTCCGTGGCCGGGCGATGCCGACATTGACGTAGTCGGCGATTTCGGCCGGCTCGCGCGACAGAAGCAGGACGTCGTCGGCGAGATAGACCGCCTCCTCGAGATCATGGGAGACGAACACCATCGTCGTGCGCGTGTCCATGAACAGTGCCTGGAGTTGATCGCGCATGAACAGCGTCATCTCGTAGTCGAGCGCCGAAAACGGTTCGTCAAGGAACAGCACTTCGGGCTCGATAACGAGCGAGCGCATGATTGAGACGAGCTGCTGCTGGCCGCCCGACATCTGATAGCGGTACTTGCGGAGGTCTATGGTCACGCCGAGGCGAGCGATCAGCCGTTCCACAC
>CAYFYS010000164.1:0-5388 GCA_964347365.1 uncultured Rhodospirillaceae bacterium
AGCGGCCGCGCTGGCGCGTGCACTTCACGCCGACGTCCGCCTCATGGCTCAACCAAGTGGAGAGGTTCTTCGCCGATCTGACGGACAATCAGGTCAGGCGCTTCTGCGCGAGAACCCTCGAACACGCCAACGCATTCATAACAGTGCGAACTTTGGAATCGGAGCACGGACCCGGACTTGTGCCGCAAACCGAAACAGGGTAAGCAGCGCGGCGCGCCGGCCCGTCCCGCCGCCCGGACGCCGCTCCAAGACAGCAAGACTCGGGACCTTGAAATGGCGAGAAACAGGATCGCGCTCGTGGGCGCCGGCAATATCGGCGGCACGCTTGCCCATCTTGCCGGGCTCAAGGAGCTCGGCGACATCGTGCTTTTCGACATCATCGACGGCGTGCCTCAGGGCAAGGCGCTCGACCTCGTGGAGTCCTCGCCCGTCGAGGGGTTCGATTCGCGCATGCTCGGCGCATCGGATTACGGCGCGCTGGCGGGTTCCGACGTGGTCGTGGTCACCGCCGGCGTGCCGCGCAAGCCCGGCATGAGCCGTGACGACCTCATCGAGGTCAACACCAAGGTCATGAACCAGGTGGGCGAAGGCATCGCCAGAAACTGCCCCGAGGCTTTCGTGATCTGCATCACCAATCCGCTGGATGCCATGGTCTGGGCGCTGCGCGAGGCTTCGGGCCTGCCCGCCAAACGGGTCGTCGGAATGGCGGGGATCCTCGATTCGGCCCGGTTCCGGTACTTCCTTGCGGAGGAGTTCGACGTCTCGGTCGAAGACGTGACCGCTTTCGTGCTCGGCGGGCACGGCGACACCATGGTGCCACTGACCCGCTATTCGACGGTCGCCGGCATTCCGCTGCCCGACCTGGTTGCGATGGGCTGGACCACCGCGGAGCGGCTGGAGGCGATCGTCCAGCGCACCCGCGACGGCGGTGGCGAGATCGTCGCGCTCCTGAAGACGGGATCGGCCTTCTATGCGCCGGCCGCAGCGGCGATCCAGATGATCGAGGCCCACTTGAAGGACAAGAAGCGCGTCCTGCCCTGCTGCGCGATGCTCAACGGCCAGTACGGCGTACACGACCTCTATGTGGGCGTGCCCGTGGTCATCGGCGCGGGCGGGGTCGAGCGCATCGTCGAGATCAGCCTGAACGAGGCCGAACAGAACGCCTTCGACGCCTCGGTCGCGGCGGTACGCGGCCTGGTCGCGGTGGTCAGGCGGATGGACAAGGCCGCGTCCGCGCGCTAGCACCGGCGGATCCGGACGGTATCGTCGTGAACATCCACGAATATCAGGCAAAGCAGCTCCTTGCACGCTTCGGTGTCGCCGTGCCGCGCGGCCGTGTCGCCTATACGCCCGAAGAGGCGGTCGAGGCGGCCGATGCGCTGGGCGGCAGCCTCTGGGTGGTCAAGGCCCAGATCCATGCCGGCGGCCGCGGCAAGGCCGGCGGGGTGAAACTTGCCCGTTCCAGGGAAGAGGTCCGTGCCGCTGCGGCCGCGCTGATCGGAACGACGCTCGTTACCCACCAGACCGGGCCGGCCGGGCGCCAGGTCAAACGGGTCTATGTCGAGGAGTGCTGCGATATCGCGCGCGAGCTCTATGTCGGTCTTCTCGTGGACCGCGACAGCGGCCGGATGACCCTGATGGGCTCGACCGAGGGCGGCGTGGAGATCGAACAGGTCGCCGCCGCCGCACCGGAGAAGATCCGCACCGTGCGGATCGACCCCGCCACGGGGATCCAGCCCTTCCACGCCCGGTGGATCGCCTATGGGCTGGCGCTGGAGGGCACACAGGTCGCCGCGGCGGCCAGGTTCATCACCGGCATGCATGATGCCTTCGTTGCACTCGACGCCTCGGTGGTCGAGATCAACCCCCTGATCGTGACGGGGGACGACCGGGTGGTGGCGCTGGATGCGAAGATGACCTTCGACGACAACGCTTTGTTCCGCCACGCCGACATCGCCGAGCTGCGCGACGAGGACGAGGAAGACCCGATGGAGCGCGAGGCGCTCCGGCACGACCTCAACTACATCAAGCTCGACGGCAATATCGGCTGCATGGTCAACGGCGCCGGTCTTGCGATGGCGACAATGGACATCATCAAGTTCTGCGGTGGAAAGCCGGCCAATTTCCTCGATGTCGGCGGCGGCGCCTCGCGCGACCGGATCACGGCAGCGTTCAAACTGATCCTGTCCGATCCCAATGTCGAGGGCATCCTGGTGAACATCTTCGGCGGGATCATGCGCTGCGACGTGATCGCCGAGGGCGTGGTCGCGGCCGCGCGCGAGGTCAGCCTCGACGTGCCGCTGGTGGTCAGGCTCGCCGGCACCAATGTCGCGCTGGGCAAGAAGCTGCTCGCGGATTCCGGCCTGCCGATCGTCTCGGCCGACACCCTGGCCGAGGCCGCCGAGCGTGTGGTCCACGCCGTCGCAAAGGCCGCGTGATGGCGATCTTCGTCAACGCCGACACCAAGGTCATCTGCCAGGGCTTCACCGGTGCCCAGGGCACCTTCCATTCCGAGCAGGCGATCGCCTACGGCACCGCGATGGTCGGCGGCGTTACCCCGGGCAAGGGGGGAACCAGAAATCTCGATCTGCCGGTCTTCGACACCGTCGTCGCAGCGGTGGAGGCGACGGGGGCGAATGCCTCTGTCATCTACGTGCCGCCGCCATTTGCCGCCGATGCCATTCTGGAGGCGATCGCCGCCGAGATCCCTCTGATCGTGTGTATCACCGAGGGCATTCCGGTGATCGACATGGTCGGCGTCAAGCGTGCGCTGGAACATTCGCGCTCGCGGCTCATCGGACCCAACTGCCCGGGCGTGATCACCCCCGAGGAGTGCAAGATCGGCATCATGCCGGGCCACATCCACAGCCGCGGGCGGATCGGAATCGTCTCGCGGTCGGGCACGCTGACCTACGAGGCGGTCGCGCAGACCACCGCGGCCGGCCTCGGTCAGTCGACCTGCGTGGGTATTGGCGGCGATCCGGTCAGCGGCACCAGCTTCGTCGACTATCTGGAAAGCTTCCTCGCCGATCCTCAGACCGAGGGCATCATCATCATTGGCGAGATCGGCGGCAGCGCCGAAGAGGACGCCGCCGATTTCCTCAAGCATTCCAGGACCGACAAACCTGTGGTGGGCTTCATCGCCGGCCTGTCCGCCCCGCCCGGAAGGCGCATGGGCCATGCCGGGGCGATCATCTCCGGCGGCAAGGGCGGTGCGGGCGACAAGATCGAGGCGCTGAAATCGGCCCGGATCACGGTGGCGACGTCACCGGCGACGATCGGGGAAACCATGGCCGAGGCAATGCGCGCCTAGCGCGGCTCCGGCGGCGGCACGCAAGCGCCGCGACCGGGTGCGGGCATGATGTCGGGGGCAAGCCATGACGACAGCGCGGGGCGCGGCAAGCTTTCTCAGCAGCGCGAACGGGCCGTTCATCGAAGAGCTTTACGGCCGCTTCGCCGCCGACCCGTCCTTGGTCGATGCACGATGGGCCGGCTTCTTTCACGATCTCCGCGACGAGGCGCCGGACATCTTGAAAGCGTTCCAGGGGGCGAGCTGGTCACCGCGCACCTCCCGGATGATCGCCAACGGCGAGGTGGGCGAGGCCGGACCGAGGCCGCCGTCCGACGGCAGTGCCGTCGAAGATATCCGCCGCGCAACGCTGGATTCGATCCAGGCGCTGATGCTGATCCGCTCGCATCGAGTGCGCGGGCATCTGCATTGCCAGCTTGATCCCCTGGGGCTCGAACGGCCCATCCCGCATACCGAGCTCGACCCGGCAAGTTACGGCTTCGCCGAAGACGACCACGACCGCCCGATCCACATCCACAATCTGGGCTACGAACAGGCCAGTCTGCGCCAGATCGTCGATGCGCTGAGCAAGACCTATTGCGGCACGGTCGGCGTGGAGTACATGCACATCACCTCGACCGAGGAGAAGGCCTGGATCCAGGACCGGATCGAGGGTGATCGCAACCACACCGACTTCACCCGGCGCGGCAAGACGACCATCCTGGAGCGGTTGTGCGAGGCCGAGGCCTTCGAACGGTTCTTGCATCTGCGCCACCCGGGCACCAAGCGATTCGGGCTCGACGGCAGCGAGGCGGTCATCCCGGCGCTCGAGCAGATCCTCAAGCGCGGCAGTCAGCTCGGCGTCGAGGAGGTGGTCATCGGCATGCCCCACCGCGGCCGCCTGAACGTGCTGGCCCACGTGATGTCCAAGCCCTACGCGGCGATCTTCGCGGAGTTCCAGGGCATGTCCTACCAGCCCGACGAAGTCGGCGGCTCGGGCGATGTGAAGTATCACCTCGGCGCGTCCGCCGACCGCGACTTCGACGGCGTCAAAGTTCATCTCTCGCTTGCCGCCAACCCGTCCCATCTGGAGGCCGTCGACCCCGTCGTCGTAGGCAAGGTCCGCGCCAAGCAGCGCCAGCGCGGCGACCGCGAGCGCCGGCGTGTGCTCGGCGTCCTGATGCACGGCGATGCGGCCTTCGCCGGCCAGGGAATCGTGGCCGAGACCTTCGGCCTGTCGGACATCGCCGGCTACCGTACCGGCGGGACCATCCATATCGTGATCAACAACCAGATCGGCTTTACCACAAGGCCGGGTGCTACCAGAGCCTCGCGCTACCCCACCGAGATCGCGAAATCGGTTCAGGCGCCGATCTTCCACGTCAACGGCGATGACGTCGAAGCGGTGATCCACGTCACCCGCATCGCAACGGAGTTCCGCGACACCTTCGGCAAGGACGTCGTGATCGACATCTGGTCCTACCGCAGGTTCGGCCACAACGAGTCCGACGATCCGGCCTTCACCCAGCCGTTGATGTACGAGGCCATCGCTGCCCACCCCACCGTGGCGACGATCTCCGGCGACCGTCTGGTCGCGGAAGGCACGCTGGGCCGCGCCCATGTCGATACGCTGACCGCCGCGTGCCGCCGAAAGCTCGAGGAGGCCTTCGAAGCCTCGAAGACCTACAAGCCCAACAAGGCCGATTGGCTGGAAGGCGAATGGGCCTCGATCACCACCGCGCCCTCGCCGGAGGAGCGCCGCGGCAAGACCGACGTCGCCCCGGAGATCCTGGCGCAGATCGGCCGGGCGCTGACCACCGTGCCCGAGGATTTCGACCTCCACCCCACGCTCCGGCGCCTGGTCGCAACCCGCCGGGCGATGTTCGAAACCGGCCAGGGCGTCGACTGGGCGACCGCAGAGGCGATCGCCTTCGGCAGCGCCTTGATCGAGGGCCATATGGTGCGCCTCAGCGGCCAGGACAGCCAGCGCGGCACCTTCTCCCAGCGCCATGCCGTGTTCATCGACCAGCGGACCGAGGCGACCTACACGCCGCTTGCTCATGTGGCCGAGGGGCAGGCGCGGTTCGTGGTGCGCGACA
>CAYFYS010000165.1:0-5346 GCA_964347365.1 uncultured Rhodospirillaceae bacterium
TCCGCAAGGACGGGATCCATGACGTCACCGGGATCGTCGAGGAGCTGCCGACGGTACGCTATCCCTACCCGATGGGGGATGCCCTGGTCGCCAATCTGGGCGCGCTACGCGACAAAATGGAGGAGCTTGCCGACCGCAGCCAAGCGCTGCCGATCGCCGGGCGGCGCTTTCTCAGCCCGGTCGCCAACCCGACCAAGATCATGGGCACGCCCGTCAACTACCAGGCCCACGCCGATGAGGCCAAAGCCGATGCGGAGGTCAATCTCGGCGCGCGTCGCGGCGGGATCACGGACCAGGGCTTGTTCCTGAAGGCCAACTCGGCCCTGGTCGGCCCCTCCGAAGGTGTGGCGGTCCGCTTTCCGGACCGGCGTACCGACCACGAGGCCGAGCTCGGCCTGGTCATCGGCAAGACCGCATCCAACATCGCCTACGGCGATGCGCTCGATTACGTCGCAGGCTACGCGATTGCGCTCGACATGGTGGTGCGCGGCACCGAAGATCGCAGCTTCCGGAAATCGGTCGACACCTATGCCGTCCTCGGACCCTGGCTGGTTACCGCCGATGAGATCCCCGATCCGGACGCGCTGGCGTTCGAGCTGACGATCAACGGTGAGACCCGCCAGCACTCGAACACGCGGCTGATGATCATGGACGTGCGCCAGCAGATCGCCTGGGCGTCGAGCTTCTATACGCTGCATCCCGGCGACATTCTGATGACCGGCACCTGCGAAGGCGTCAGCCGGGTGATGCCGGGCGATGTGATGCACCTCACCTTCGAGGGGATCGGCGAAATGGACGTCCCCGTCCGCGGGCTTGGATAGCATCCGGGACGGGTTGCGGCCGAACTTCCGGAAATCGCGGCGATTCGCCTTGACGCATCTCGCGGAAGCGCGTTCCCTTACCGGGTCGGGATATTCGGCAGGGAGGATGTCGCTGATGCCCACGTGCCTTGATCGCATCTCCGCGACCGCGGCGGTCGCTGCCGTAGCCGGTGGAATCGCGCTTGCGCCCGTTCCCGCGGATGCGCGCGATATCAAGATGGCGTTTTTTGCCAGCCCCAAACACCCGATCTGGTCCAGGCTGATGGCGCCATGGGGCCGGTCGCTCGAGGGCGCGAATGTCGGGTTGAAGGTCATCGGCTTCCCCGGCAGCCAGATCGGCGGCAGCCCGCCCGGCGCGTTCAAGAGGGTGGTTAACGGCATCGCGGATGCCGAGTTCGCCATGCAGGGCTATACCTCGACCGTCTTCCCACGCACGCTTCTGGTCGAGATCCCGCTGCAATGGGGCTCGCCGACCGAAGCGACCCGCGCGCTGTGGCGAATTTTCGATGCGCATCTGGCAGGCGAATACAAGCGCGTGAAAGTGCTCGGCATGTGGGTGACCGACACGCCGACGGTGATGACCAACAAGGTCGTGCGCCGCCCCGAGGACTTGAAGGGCTTAAAGCTGCGTACCCCCTCGCGCAACCAGGCCGCGATCATCAAGGGGCTGGGCGCGGTTCCCGTGGCCATGCCGATGCCGCAGACTTACGGTGCGATCGAAAAGGGCGTGGTCGACGGTGCGGTCGTCGGCATCTCGGTGGTGAACAGTTTCAAGCTGGCCGAGGTGGTCAAGAACTACATCGTCGATCTGCCGATGGGCTACTCACCGCAGATGCTGGTGATGAACCGCCGGGTCTATGACGGGCTGACGCAAGACCAGCGCGCGGTGGTCGACCGCAACAGCGGGCTGGCGTTGAGCCTCAAGGGCGCGCGGCTGTACGAGATGGCCCGGACGGGCGGGCTGAAGACGGTCACCGAGCGCGCTGACACCACGATCACCACCCTGACTGCGGCGGAGAAGGCGGCGTGGCGAGCGCGGCTCGAAACCGTGGTCGCCAAGTGGGTCGATGATTTCGAGAAGCGGGGTCTGCCCTATCGTCAGATGCTGGCGGACTATCTCGCGAAGGAATCGTGAACCGGCTCCAGGACGGCATCGCCCGCCTCACCGGGGCCGTCACTGCCGCGGCCGCCGGTGCGGCCGGGGTGGTGCTGGTCTTGCTGATGCTGCTGACCACCGCCGACGTGGCCGGGCGCTACTTCTTCAATCTGCCGATCAACGGGGTCTTCGACCTGACCCATTTCGCGGTCTCGATGATGACCTATCTGGGGCTCGCCTATTGCGGCTGGCGCGGCGCCCACGTGGTGATCGAACTGCTCTATGACAGGCTGCCGCGCGCGGCCCGAAGCGTTCTCGATCGGATCATCAACCTCCTCGGCGGCGCGCTGTTCGCGCTGATCTGCTGGCGCACCATCGTCCAGTCGGTCGATGTCCGTGAGATGGGCGAGGCCTCCCAGATGATGGAGGTCCCGTTCTTTCCGCTCTACTACCTCGTGGCGTTCGGAGCGGGGCTGTTCGCCTGGGTCATGGTGCTACGGGTTGTCGTGCCTGAACCGAGAAGCGACGCCGAAAGGTGAGCCCTCCGCTTGTCGGCGTCCTGGCGCTCGCTTGCCTGTTCCTGATGATCTTTCTCCGGGTTCCCGTGGGCATCGCGCTCGGCGTCGCCGGCGTGGTCGGATACTGGGTGCTGAGCGGGCTGGAGCCGACGCTGGCGCTGATGGGCAGCATCCCTTTCGAGATCGGCTACAACTACGATCTCAGCATCATCGCGCTGTTCGTCCTGATGGGGAACTTCGCGATGGTCTCGGGCATGAGCCGCGACCTTTACGACATGGCGCGAAGCCTCGTCGGGCACTGGCCGGGCGGGCTGGCTTCGGCGACCGTGGTGGGCTGTGCGGGCTTCGCTGCCGTTTCGGGCTCCAGCCTCGCCTCGGCGGTGACCATGGGCCGGGTCTCGCTGCCGGAAATGAGGCGTTACGACTATCACCCCCGGCTTGCCACCGGATGCGTGGCCGCCGGCGGGACGCTCGGAATTCTGATCCCGCCCTCGACCGGGTTCATCATCTACGCCCTGTTGACCGAAGAATCGATCGGCCAGCTGTTCCTGGCCGGCATCCTGCCGGGAATCGTCCTGACGGGGCTGTTCATGCTCACGATCGCGCTGTTGACCTGGTCGCGTCCGGCGATGGGTCCGCGAGCCGACCGGATGAGCTGGCGCGAACGGCTTCAGGCGCTCGGTCGCTCGACCGCTCTGGTGGGGATCGTCTTCGTCGTGCTCGGCGGAATCTATCTGGGCGTATTCACGCCGGTCGAGGCTGCAGCGATCGGGGCGTTCATGACGCTCATCCTGACAGCGGTGCGCGGCAAGCTGACCTGGGAGGCGCTGCGGTCCTGCGTTCTGGAGACGATCAAGACCTTCGCGTTCGTCTACCTGATCGTCATCGGGGCGTTCCTGTTCAACCCCTTCCTTGCGGTCACACGCATCCCCAACGACCTTGCGCTTTTCATCAACGGCCTGGAGCTGGCGCCGGTCTGGATCCTGCTGATCATCGTGTTCGGCTACATCGTCCTGGGCACGTTTCTCGAAGGCATCGCGATGATGGTCTTGACGATCCCGATCGTCTTTCCGTTGATCGTCACGCTGGGTTACGACCCGATATGGTTTGGTGCACTGCTGGTGGTCGTGCTGGAGATGAGCCTGATCAGCCCGCCGCTCGGGCTCAACGTCTTCGTCGTCAAAGGGATCGCCGAGGGCGTGCCGATGAACGAAATCTTCATGGGCATCATCCCGTTCTGGGGCGCCATGCTGGTGTGCGCGGGCCTTTTGATCGCCGTTCCAGATCTGGCGCTGTTCCTGCCGGAAACGATGATCCGCTGAATCCGGCAGGCGCTGCGGGTGCGCGCCGGGCGCGGCCGCCCTAGCCGGCGACGCCGGGCGGCAGCGCCTCCTTCTCGCCAAGCTGCTCATAGCGCCAAGTGTCGGTCGTGCACGCCCAGCGCAGCCGGCACATCTGCTCGGCGACCTGCTCAGCCCGAGCGACCGCCCGGGGGTCGTCGAGATATTTGGCCGCAAGGCCCAACTGACGTTCGGAGTGCGCGACATCGGCCATCGCGTGCTCGGCAAAGAAGATCGCCGCCCGGTCGATCGGCGCGATCCCGTAATGCGCTTCCAGCGCCGGCAGGACGATCTCGCTGTTGAGCGCCGGCATCTGGCCTTCCTGGGTGAACTGCATCGCCAGCGCAACGCCCACCGGCTCGGTCCGGGTGACGTTGAGATAGTAGAGCGCGCGGCCCCACCATGCGGCCGTCATGTCGACGTTCAGCACCTCGTCCCTGCGCATGCCGGCGGCAGCGCAGAAATCGTAGATCATCTCCATGTGGTCGTGCGCGCCGTGGTCGGTGTGGCCGCCGATCAGCCCCTCCTCCTCGGCCATGTTTTCGACCAGCATCTTGCGTACATCCCCCGGTGCGCGGGCGTAGAGCAGGCCGAACGCCTCCAGCCCGTGGCGGACATATTTGGCATGCTGGGCCATGTAGACGCCGAGCACCCGCAGCTGCAACGCGCCCCCGGCCAAGGCCAGGAACATCGGGTGCTGCTTGGTGTGCCACTTGTCGCGGATCGCGGTGATCCGGGCTGCGATGCCGCCGCCTGCGGGCGTGTCGCCATCCGGTGCCATGGTCGCTCTCCGTGGTTTCGCGCGATGCTGCGCCGTTACAGCGGATTGCAGGGCCGCCGCAGCGTGCGCCACATGTGCGAGGCTGGCGTGTTGTCGTTGCCGAGGCCTTCGGCGGGCTGCTTGAAGTTGCGCCCGATCACGTCCTCGAACTCCTCGAGTTCGACCACCACGTCGGGCTCGAAGGAATAAAGGTCGTTGACGCAGATCATGCGCGCGGACATGTACCACTTGTGCCTGCGCGCCCTTTCGTAGTCGGCAACGATATAGGGTTCGGGCTGGTAGCCCTCACCGAACATGCGCACGTAGTTCTCGGGGTATTCGTAGCCCACCGATTCGTCGGGGAAGAAGCGCAGCGCCTGGTGCATGCGGATCGCCCAGCTCACCTCCTCATCGACATAGGGCTCGATAAGCTGCGCGCCCCAATAGCCGTGGTCGGAACGGATGAATCCGGTCACCGCGATGTCGTGCAGCAGACAGGCCAGAACCATCTTTTCGGGCAGTCCGTTCTTGCGGGCGAGCCTGGCGGACTGGAGCAGGTGCTGCTGCATGGGCGAAAAGCGCAGCCTGAAGAAGTCGATCAGCGTCGGTCTGTCGGGCATCGTCGGCAGTCTGGGATCCTCGCCGTGCAGCAGTTCCTTGCCCGTGCCGATGCCGAACCCGTTACCCAGCGTGACCTCGCCGTCGGCCAGAAAGTAGAGCAGCGATTTGGTCACCAGCCGGTCGCCCAGCGCCCGCATCTGTTGGAATTCCATCTCGTCTGCGATTTCGGTTGCCGTCTTCGCCATGATCC